>JAURIG010000013.1 GCA_030832905.1 Bacteroidota bacterium | reverse complement strand
TCGGTTCGACTCCGATATTCTCCACCTTCGCCCTTCGAAGTTCTAGCTCAGAAGGGCTTCACTAAGTCAACTCCCGGCTTCGGTGGACACAGCCCACTAAATAAAACCTTGAAAATAACTTTCAGGGTTTTTTTATGCAGTTTTCAGTTTAAGAAACTTTAATGAATTGATTCTGAAAGAGGATGTCTACTTCCCCTTAAACTCTGCTTTGCGTTTTTCGACAAAGGCAGCCATGCCTTCTTTTTGGTCTTCAGTGGCAAATAACATGTAGAAGTTTTTGCGTTCGAAAAATAAAGCTTCTTGCAAAGGCATTTCATACGCTTTAAGCACACTCTCTTTAGCCATTTGAACCGCTATGGGCGACTTACTAGCAATGTCAGACGCTAAGGCAATAGCTTCGCTCAAGAAAAACTCTACAGGTACAATTTTATTCACTAAACCATAAGCTTTGGCCTCCTCAGCAGAAATAAATTTGCCGGTTAACACCAATTCCATGGCTTTGTTTTTGCCAATAATTCTGGTTAATCTTTGAGTGCCACCAGCTCCAGGCATCACACCAATATTGATTTCTGGTTGGCCAAATTGAGCCGTTTCACTGGCAATGATCATATCACAAATCATAGCCAATTCACAACCGCCACCTAATGCAAATCCGCTCACTGCAGCAATTAAAGGTTTCTTGGTTTTTCTTATGCTATCCCAAGTCGTAAACTGATCAATGATCAACATATCAATCGCTGTGCGACCAGCCATTTGTTTAATGTCCGCACCAGCAGCAAACGCGCGCTCATTGCCACTAATAACAATCGCTCTCACATTCGGGTCAGCATCTAAACTCAATAACGCCTCTTTAATTTCAAGCATCAATTCTAAATTCAATGCATTCAATTCTTTAGGTCTATTCAATTGAACATGGGCTACAAAAGGGGCAACTTGTGAGTTAACTAAAATAAATTCAGGCATGCTGTATTGTGTTTAAAACGATTCTAAAAGTGGTTTTTTGGAAAGGCGTACTTTCCTTGACAAAAATATGACCGTTGTGGTAATTTTCAATAATTCTCTTCACCAATGATAAGCCCAAGCCCCAACCTCTCTTTTTGGTGGTGAAGCCAGGTTTAAAAACCCTTTTAAATAAAGCCTTAGGCATGCCCTTGCCATTGTCTTGGATATCAATCACCACTTGTTGGTTTTTGATTTTACAAAGGATATTGATATTGCCTTTGCCCTCCATCGCATCCATGGCATTCTTGCAAATGTTCTCTACCACCCAACCAAACAACTGTGGATTAATCAACACTTGGCAAGGCATAGGGGTGCCCTCAAAATGGTAATGAATTTGGCCAGAGCTTCGGGTCTTGATGTATTCAATAGCGGCTTGCAATTGCTCGTTCAATTCACAAGCACTCAATACAGGCGTAGAACCAATCTTTGAAAAACGCTCGGTAATCACCTTCAAACGGTCAATGTCTTTGCGCATTTCAGCCATAGAATCTGCATTGGCCATTTGCGGATCGGACTCTATCAAATCTACCCATGCCATTAAGGAACTCATAGGCGTGCCTAACTGATGGGCAGTCTCTTTTGCCAATCCCACCCAAACTTGATTCTCCTCAGCGCGTCGACTGTAGTTAAAAGCGAAATAACTCACTAACACAAACAAGGCAACAATTCCCAATTGAAAGAAAGGGTAGCGCTGTAATTGTTTCAATGTGCTTGAATCATCATAATAAACGAACTGGCTGTAGCCATCACTAATTTTGATTTCAATCGGACTACAATCTGCTTTTAAACTTTCAAAATAGGCTTCCAATTTGGCTTGGTTTTTAGCAATTGAAGGGGGCACATTGCGTGAGCTAATGATGCCACTCTCGTCTGCTAAAATAACAGGTATGGTAGTGTTTGACTCAACAATTTTAGCGTAGAATGAAATGTCTTGTTCGGGGTCAGATTTCACAATTAATTCTTGCGCCTCTGCCCATTGACTGATTTTTCTTTTCTCCTCCTTTGATAATTTACTCACCATTTTGTTGGAGTAATAGAGCGAAAATAAACCAATGGCCATTGCCAATAATAGCAATACAATTTTCAAATACCGTTTGGTGCTGTAATCAATCAAAGCCTTGGAGTTTGGTTTCAAATGTACATAATTTCACTTAAAATACTTACTTTCGTGCTAGTATGCAGTACACCATACACCATGCCAACAAAGACTTTAAAGTGAATACCGATCACGCGGTTGATATTACCCTCGGTATCAATAAATCTGAGAATGTCAATTGCTATTATTTGAGTGGTCCCAGCTTCTCTTATTTTGAAAGTGAGGCCTTTAGTGGCAATCTGTCTAAAGGCGGAAGTGTGAACTGCGAACAAATGACTTTTTACGCCCATGCCTCAGGCACACATACTGAATGTGCCTTGCACGTGGCAGATGTGGATTTTGATATGCGTCATTTAGACTTTGATCCCCTGCAAATTGGCGTATTAATCAGTGTTAGTCCAAGCCCTATTGGTCCTGATAAGGTAATAGATTTAAGCAGTTTAAAAGGCTTGAATAATCCCTACGACGCTAAAGTGTTAATGGTTAGAACTCTACCGAATTTTGAGTCGAAAGCTGTGGCCAATTATTCAGGGACCAATCCTGTGTATTTTGAACCAGATGTTTTGTTGTTCATTAAATCGCTGGGGTTTGAACATTTGATTTGTGATATCCCAAGCATCGATAAGGAATCTGATGAAGGCAAGTTATTAGCCCATAAACATTGGTTTTTAGACAATGGGAAAGCCACAGTTAAACGCAGTATAACTGAATTGGCGTATATGCCAGATAAGCTAAGCGACGGACTACACGCCGTGCAAATGCAAGTTCCAAAGATTCAATCGGATGCTGTGCCATCAAGAATTATAGTATACCCATGCGCTTAAAGTGGCCCAGTCAAGAACAGCTTTTATATGCGGTCAACGTGTTTTGGCAAAAATGCTTTTTTAGACCTAAGCCCAATCAAATTGATTGCCAAACTATACTGGTAGTAAAGCTTGATGAAATTGGCGATATGGTTTGTGCTACAGGTGTTTTTGCAGCCCTTAAAATTCAATATCCGAAAGCGCAATTAACGGTATTGTGTAAACCATTTGTAAAGCCATTGATAGAGCATGATCCTCACATTGATCAAATCATTTGCAAGGTCTCTGAATGGCAATCAAAGTATGATTTAGTCGTGGAATTAAGAGGGACTTGGCGCACATGGTTAAAAGCCATTAGCTATTGGCCTCATTTGAGAACAAGCAGAGCTGAAGTTAGGTGGTATAATAGAGGGCAACAATTGCATGAATACCAAACCAATGCCCTCAGCATTGCAGCAGTTGTGCCAGGTCAATCCATCTCCATTGCACCGCGTTTGTATTGGTCTAATAATGATGCGGCAGCAGTGAATACTTGGTTGTCTAAAAATATACAATTGCCATTAGTCATTATTCATGCTGGGGCAAGAAAACCACTTAGACAATGGGGCATACACAATTTTGCAGCCCTTGCAGATTGGCTTATTCAAGATAAACAATGTCAAGTGGTTTGGATAGGTAGTCAAGATGAATCTGAAGTAGTCAGTAGTATTCAAGCACTTATGCAGCATACCAGTATCAATCAAACTGGACAATGGACTCTTTCAGAAACAGCATATATACTCTCTAAAGCACATTTTTATGTGGGGAATGAGAGCGGTCCTTTGCAAATGGCAGCAAGCTTTCAATTGCCTATGGTAGCCTTGTTTGGCCCAGGAGTGCCCAACGTTTTTTATCCAACTCATAAGCAGGCAAGCATCTTACATGAGGTATTGCCATGCAATCCTTGTGATCAAGTGCATTGCCAATTTCCGAATAATCCTTGTATTCAACGCATCAGTCTTAATGCTGTAAAACAAGCAGTTAACTTACACTTTTAAAACCCATTTGGAGATGTCTTTTTTTAACGATACATTCGTTTTAAAAATTATCCCTTATGAAAGCAAAATTACTCAGCGTATTGGTTTTTATTTTTGCCCTAAATGCGATGGCTCAAATTCAAGCCTTGCCGCATCGAATCACAGATAACAAAGCCAAACTCACAGCCTCTGTAGATGATTCAAAACGCAGTTTGCAAAAGCCAACTCAGTGCAGTGTAGATACTGTTGAATACCCACGTTACAAGGCTTCAAGTTTGTTCTCAGTGACTGTTGGAAAAGGCAGGGGTTTAGGTCAATTATATGCCTGCCCAAAACCCTTGGTTTTGTCAGGCTTTTCTTTCTATGGCTTTGTGTTGCCATCTTGGAAAACCTCTAAGAAAATGGAAATTTATTGCCGAGTATACAAGGCTGGCGCCGATAGTTTGCCCAAGGGTGCACCTTTAAGAGCTGATACGCTTTTAATCGATTCTACTTTTGGCGGCGGCTTGTTAACTGTAATTGAAAAACATGCTAATTTTAAACCAATCACCCTTGACAGCAATTATATATTAACTGTTGAAACCAATGATTCTCTTTTGACTGCCGGTGTAGTTACCAATTCTTATTCTGCCGGTGATGGCGCAAAAGAATGGTTGAATTGCGGATCCATCAGTGGCTTGTGGTACAGAGGCCGCAACCTCAATGTAGGGGGAGCGCCTTTTGACTGCGATATCTTGCTTCATCCGCATGTGGCTTACAAGTTTGGCACTGATTTTAACATCAAATTCAATTGCTTTAACATCAACGACTCCGTTAAATTCATCAATGCTGCCCCAAGTAATTTTGCTGGCAGTAAAATGTATAACCGTTATTTGCGTTATAACCTAGGCTATTTCTGCCACTTATGGAACGTAGGCAACAACACAGGCAGCCAGTATGTTGTTGACCAAAAAGTGAAATATGGTGTGAAAGCTAATTTTAAAGTTACGCTTATTTCAACCGTTTATGGCTACAGAGGAGGCATGGCCAATGGCTGCAGAGACACCTCTATTAAAACGGTTTATTTTAAACCTGATATGCCAACTTGTGTGGGGAATTTAAATGTTTGTTTGGGTGATACAGCCAAATTCACGGCTCAAAGTTTAGACACTGGTGTTCTATTTGAATGGTTGAGCAAACCCAATGCCTCAACACCATTTTACACGGGTAAAAATTATTTCAAATATCCCTTAACTGGCAATGATACTTTCTATTTGAGAGCCAATAACCATGGTTGTTTAAGCCCAGCTAGAATGGTGGCTATAACAGTTAATAAATACCCAAGCTACTGCACTGTTCGCAATGACTCTGTTTGCGCGGGTTCAAAGGCCAATTTAAAAGCGAACTCAGATTTAGGCACAATTCTTTGGTATACTTCAGCCAATTCAAGTAACAGTGTTTATTCTGGTTCTGTATTTCAAACAGGCGTATTGAATAGTGATACCCTCTTTTATGTGCAAGCCATTAACAATGGTTGTGCGCTTAGTCCACGTCAAATGGTTAAAGCTTTTGTAGGGTCTAATTTTGCGCCACAGTCTCCTGTGTTGAGTAAAGACACTACAGTATGTTTAGGATCAGGTAATCCGATAAGCATACAAGCAACAGCGCCAAGTGGATTAACCATCAGATGGTTCTCTGCTGCAAGCGGCGGAAGCAGTATTCATACTGGTAATACCTATAATTTTATGCCCACTAAACGCGAAACAGTTACCTTGTATGCGGATGCCTTTAACGGTGTATGTGGTAGTTCAAGAGAACCTGTTAACATAACAGTAGAGGATGTGCCAAGCATTAGTAATATTGTCAGTCAAGCGGTTTGTAAAGGCGATTCAACTACCTTGAGATTTGTGTTGAATTTTGGTAAAGCAGATTGGTTCGATGCGCCTAGCAACGGCAATCTGTTAACAACCGCTACGTATTATACCGTTGCCCCTAATCAAACGACTGATTATTATGTGCATCCATACAGTTCAGTTTGTAGAGCAGTGAACCGCACCAAAATAACGGCTACAATTAATGCAGCGCCAGTCATCAACCAGATTTGGGGCGATACCATTTGTGCTAAAAACCCAGCCACTTTGCGTGCAAGGATAACAGGGCAAGGTACTGTAGAATGGTTAGATGCAGACACCTCAACTTCAATACTTGGCACCGGGTTAAGTTTTGTAACCCCTGTGCTGAATGGCAGTAGAAAATACTATGCGCGACCAAGCTATGCAGGTTGTACTGCTAAGATTGTTTCTGTTCAACCACTAGTAAGGCCAAGTCCATTCAGTGGCTTCTCATTTGAAGTCATGACCTGGCAACAAGTAAAAGTATCACCAATTAACGCAGGTGGAGCCGCAGTAAAATGGTATTTTGGTGATGGTACAACTTCAAATAATTCAACTGTAACACATCGCTATCAAAACACTGGTAAATATCAAATTAAATTGGTGTTGACATCGCCAATTACGGGTTGTAAAGATTCAACTATAGTTGAGGTTCAAATTGATCCAAGCAGCATTGAAAAGGCTCAAAGTATAAAAGGGCTTACTGTTTATCCAAATCCTGGTAAGCAATACTTTTTTATTCAATCCGCTACTGAACACATTGAGGGTTTAAACTTGCGCATCATGAACATGACCGGTCAAGTTGTATTTGAACAAACCATGAGTGCTGAGCAAATTAATAAAGGCGTTCAAACTCAGAGCTTGCCAGCTGGTATGTACATGATCAGTTTGGAAGGACATCAAAGTTTCATCTGGATTAAAGAATAAGTTAAAACAGATTAATAGGTCTTTTTTTAATACTTTTTTGGATAAAACTTTAGGCTAAAAAATCCTAATTTTGTAGCTTAAATAAATAGGCATGGAGCAAGTTACACACAAGGTGTCGCAGATGGCAGAACACCTTATTGGGTCTGAAATAATCAAGTTAGGAGGAGAGATCAGAGACCGTATTCTCAAAGGTGAGCAAATTTATAATTTTACCATTGGTGATTTCGATCCGAATTATTTTCCAATACCAGAAGCGCTAACGGCCTATATCATTGATGCCTATCGTAAAAACTTAACCAATTATCCTGTGGCAAATGGTGCGCCAGAACTCAGGCAAGCCATTGTTGATTTATTAATGCAAAAGCAGGGTATTCAATACCATGCAGATGAGGTATTAGTGGCAGGAGGTGCCCGCCCAATTATTTATGCCATCTACCAAGCCTTGGTTGATCCTCAAGATAAAGTATTGTTCCCGGTGCCTTCATGGAACAACAACCATTACACGCATTTAAGCCATGCCCAACAAGTTTTTGTAGAGACTACTCCAGAGCAACAGTTTATGCCTACTGCAGAACAACTTGAGCCCTACATTCAAGAGGTAAGTTTATTGGCATTGTGTTCGCCGCTAAATCCAACTGGTACCATGTTTACTCAAGAGCAGTTGCTAGGTATTTGTGATTTGGTCTTAAAAGAAAACCAAAGAAGGCCTAAAGATCAAAAGCCTTTGTATGTGTTATACGATCAAATTTATTCCATGTTAACTTATGGTCAATCACATGTTGATCCAGTAGCACTTAGGCCAGAAATGAAGCCCTATACCATTTATGTTGATGGTATTTCTAAATCACTAGCTGCCACAGGCGTAAGGGTAGGATGGGGGTTTGGCCCAGCGCATATCATTGATAAAATGAAAAGCATTTTAGGCCATGTTGGGGCTTGGGCGCCAAGACCTGAGCAAATTGCTGCGGGTAAATACTTGGCGGATGTTAACCGTTTGGATGCATTTTTAAGCCATATCAAAGCCGCATTGCAACAAAGGTTACAGGCTTTTTATGAAGGGATACAATATTTAAAATCACAAGGGTTTGCTGTTGAAGCCATCCCGCCAGCGGCAGCCATTTATTTAACCGTTCAATTTGATTTGAAAGGGTATACAAGCGCATCAGGCAACACACTTCAAAATACCTCAGACATAAGCGCTTATTTGTTGTCTGAAGCTAAAGTGGCCTTGGTGCCTTTTAGAGCTTTTGGGGCCTCAGATGATTCCACATGGTTTAGACTCAGCGTAGGTACTACATCAATGGACGATGTGAAAGCTTCGCTTAACGCCATTGAATCAGCGCTTAAAGGTCTAAAGAAACCATGAAAATAAAAGGCTTACTCTTTTGCTTTTTTTGTCTTTGCTTGACAGCCTTTGCCCAAGTAGAAGTATTTAGGGGCGTTGTAGACACTTCAACCTACATAAAACCTGAAGATACCATCACTAAGCCACCACAATTTGATCAAGGGGTAGATGATTTTTTGAATTACTTAGAATCGCATTTTAATGAGAGATTAGTTCAGCAAAAACAAGCTTTCAATGTGGCTAAAGTGCAATTGACTTTTTACATTGGTAAAGATGGAAAGCCGGAAGATGTTATCTACAATTCCTCAGCGAATATGGCTGTGGCAAGTGAACTGCAACGCATAGTGTCTTCTATGCCCAAGTGGACCCCAGGGTATTTATCTGGGAAAAAGAAAAAAACACTTATGGTGTTCTATTTGCAAGTGCAAGCTACCAATGATTTGCCCCCTGTTAAGATTACACAAATCAGTCAATTGGCTGAATACACAGACCAAACGAAGCAAATAAAAATCTTTATCGTTACGGCAACCATTATGATAAGTGTTGCCTTGTGGGTCATCAATATGGTCAAATAATCACTAGTGCATTGAGGCAGTAAATGCCGCTGCAGTAGGGATCATAGTTGGGTCATACGATTGAACAGATGCGCCGTGTCTTACAATTTTAAGCGTTTCGATTTTGTCGCCTTGAACAATGCTATTAACAACGTCCATGCCTTCAATGACGTGCCCGAATACAGTGTGTTTGCCATCTAACCATGGTGTTGGAACATGGGTAATGAAAAACTGACTGCCATTGGTGCCAGGGCCAGCATTGGCCATGCTTAAAATGCCTGGGCCATTGTGTAATAAACTTTGGTTGAACTCATCTTTAAATCGGTATCCTGGTCCGCCTCTGCCATCGCCCATTGGGTCGCCACCTTGAATCATAAAGTCATTGATGACTCTGTGAAAGCTCAAACCATCGTAATAAGGTGAGCCTAAAGCTTTAATTTTATTTGGTAATTTGCCTTCAGCTAAGCCAACAAAATTGGCAACTGTCAAAGGGGTTTTGCTGTGTTCAAGTTGTAAAACAATACAGCCTTTATTGGTATGCATTTCGGCATAAATGCCTTCAGGTAATTGATTGTAATCCATGCCGCAAAATTAAGGGATAAAGCCTATGCAAATCAATTTAAATTTTACGGGTCATTTGCTTATAATTTCGTAACATTGCAAATTCATTTTTTAATTCGAATTGATTCATGTCCAAAGTGACAAAAGAAATATTGTTAGAGGCCTATACACTTATGTGTAGAGCTAGAGCAATGGCTGATATTTACGAAGAGAATCGCCCCATCACTAAGTATGTGCATTCTACCAGTAAAGGTCATGAAGCCATTCAGATAGCTTGTGGTTTTCAGTTGAAGCCTATTGATTATGTAGCGCCTTATTACCGCGACGAAAGCTTGTTGATGGCAATGGGAATGCAACCACATGAATTGATGTTGCAACTGTTAGCCAAAGCGGATGACCCATTCTCAGGTGGTAGATCTTATTACTCGCACCCGTCTTTAAGACGAGAGAATATGCCTACAATGCCGCATCAAAGTAGTGCAACAGGTATGCAAGCCATCCCTGCTACTGGTATGGCCCATGGTATCAAATACAAAGAGTCTCAAAACCTCATCAAATCTATTGAAAAGCCAATAGTTGTATGCAGTATTGGTGATGGTTCTATGACTGAAGGCGAAGTGAGCGAAGCCCTGCAAATGGCTGTGCTCAAGGAATTGCCAATTTTGTATTTGGTGCAAGATAATGATTGGGGTATTTCTGCCAGTGGCGATGAAATGCGCGCCATGGATGCCTATGAATTTGCCGCAGGTTTTAAAGGGCTAAAACGCGCTAAAACAGATGGCAGCGATTTTGTTGAATGTTATGAAGACGTAAAAGATGCTATAGATTGGGTGCGAAAAAACCGCAAACCAATGTTGTTGCATGCTAAAGTGCCTTTATTAGGGCATCATACCAGTGGGGTTAGAAGTGAATGGTACAGAGATGATTTGGAACAAGATCTCCAAGAAGATCCTTTCCCAAAACTCAAACAAGTATTAAAGGATTTAGCCATAGATTCGGCTCAATTGGAGGCCATTCAAGAACAAGCTAAAGCCCTAGTTAAAGAGAGTTTTGATAGAGCTGTTCAGGCTGAAGATCCAAGCCCAGAATCACTGTATTTGCATGAATTTGCACCTACACCAATCACTGAAGAATTAGGCGAACGCGCCCCAATTGGTAAAGATCCAATCGTAATGGTAGACGCTGCCTTGTTTGCATGCGATGAAATATTAGACCAACATCCTGAAGCACTTTTGTATGGTCAAGATGTGGGCTATAGATTAGGCGGTGTTTTTAGAGAAGCTGCCACCTTAGCTAAAAAGTATGGCAAAGACAGAGTCTTTAATACGCCCATTCAAGAGGCTTATATTGTGGGCTCTACTGTTGGGATGAGCGCAGTGGGCTTAAAGCCAATAGTTGAAATACAATTTGCTGACTACATATGGCCAGGCGTTAATCAATTGGTTGAAGAGCTTTCAAAAAGTTGTTATTTATCGAATGGTAAATTCCCTGTGCAATCTTTAATTAGGATACCTACTGGCGCATACGGCGGCGGTGGGCCATATCATTCTGGTACAGTTGAAAGCAGTATACTTCAAATCAAAGGTATTAAGGTGGTTTATCCATCTAATGCTGCAGATATGAAAGGCCTATTGAAAGCGGCTTTTTACGATCCTAATCCTGTGGTCATGTTTGAACACAAAGGTTTGTATTGGAGCAAAGTGCCAGGTACAGATTTGGCCAAATGTCCTGAACCATCTGCTGATTATGTTGTGCCTTTGGGTAAAGCCAGAATTGTTCAATACGCTTCTGATGAAGCCGTTGAATATGGTGCTTCTGTATTTGTGGTGACCTATGGTATGGGGGTTTATTGGGCTTTAAATGCGTCTAAACAATTTGAATCGCAAGTAGAGGTGTTAGATCTAAGAACCTTGAATCCTTGCGACGATGAAGCCATTTATGCAGGGGTTAAAAAACATGGCAAAGTGATTGTGTTGACAGAAGAGACGCTTCGCAATTCATTTGCAGAAGCCATTGCAGGGCGTATACAAAAACACTGTTTCAATTATTTAGATGCCCCAGTAGAAGTTATGGGCTCTGCTAATTTGCCAGCAGTTCCGCTCAATATAGGGCTCGAAAAAGAGATGTTGCCGAATGCAGATAAACTGGCAACATTAATTGGCAATCTATTAGCCTATTAATAGGAGGTATAAAATAAAAAAAAGAGAGCAATTTGCTCTCTTTTTTTATGCTTATTGTTTAATGAATTTGAAGACTTGACCGGTATCTTCTATTCGCAGTAAATAAATACCTGCAGGCCAAGTGCTCACAACGATCTGAGTGCTCACATCGTTGTATGTGGAATCATGGATTAATTGTCCGTTGCAATTGAATATTTTCAGACAACCTATATTGGATTCAGTTGCTAAGTTCAAAACGGTTTGAACCGGATTAGGGTATACCTGCCAAGCTTTGTTTGTAATAGGTTCAATGCCAGAGTTGCTACAATTGATTAGTCTGTTGACACAAATGATGGTGTCACAATTATTACAGGTATCAGTGATTTTAACACAAACATTGTAATTGCCATTCTTATTGATTGGTGCATGAAAATAATTGTTGTTACTAACAATTTGGCCGTCCACTTTCCATAGGAATTTGCAGCAGTTGAGGTAGTTTTGGTTGATGGCTACATACCCATTCAATGACATTTTATATCTGCGGCCATTGCAACTGTCTATATAATTTAGGGCAGTGATTTTATTGCTCCAATTGCAGTTTTTAAAACAGTTTATGGTTTTGATCATGCAGAAAGTGGTGTCGCAGCGGTTACAAGTATCAGTCACTTTAACGCACAAATAATACGTGCCATTTTGTGTGATAGGGTAATTGACCCAATAGCTATTGCCAGCATTTTTACCATTCACTGTCCAATTGTATTTAAAGCAACTACTATTGTATTGGAAACTGATATAGCCATTCACTGAATTGCGTAAGCCATAACCTTGGCAAGTATCCCAACTGTAGGAATAAGGGTTTCGGTTTTTCCAATTGCAGCTGTTCAAACATGAGATGGTTTTTGTGCTGCAAAATGTGGTGTCACAATTGTTGCATGTATCGGTCACTTTTACACAAACAGTGTAAGTGCCATTTGAATTTACCGGATAGCTCATGTAATAATTATTGCCAGAATTAACGCCATTTACTTTCCATTGGTATTTAAAGCATGCCTTATTGCTGTTAAAACTGATGTAGCCAAATACACTTGCTTTTTTAGTAGTAGCATCACAGGAATCAATAGTGTAAAGCGTGGGATATTTGTTTTTCCAGTTGCAATTGGGTAAACAACTTATGGTTTTGGTGCTACTAAAAATAGTATCACAATTATTGCATGTATCTGTCACTTTACAAGAAATTGTATAGCTGCCGTTTTGAGTAGCTGCATAACTAAATACATTCCTACTGCTGACAATATTCCCATTCACCTTCCACTGGTATTTAAAACAACCTATTAAATTGGAGTTAAAAAACACATATCCACCAACACTTGCTTTTCGAGAATTGCTATTGCAGCTGTCATATGTGTTGTAAATAAAGTACCTTGATTTCCAATTGCAGGCATCGGCTGATTGGTAAAAACTTAAGGCGCTTATTAATAGTAGAAATAGGGTTAGATTTTTCTTCATGTTTTGGAAACTTGGTTCCAAAGTTAGACCCAATTATGTTGTAATGGTTGCTTCAATGCCGATTGTTTTTTATAAATATCTGATAATTAAGTTTTTATATTTTTTTGCTTTTAGATATTTTTTATCACTATTGGGTCAATTATTAAAAATATTTTCTATATTTGTAAAAACCCATTATTGTTTTAACAGTAATAGCCTATGAAAAAAGTCCTACTGTTGCCCATTGTCTTTTCTATTTTGTGCTTAATGTCTTGCTCTAAAAAAGACCAGTACATTCCAGGCAATGTGCCCAAATCTTATAAAGATATTCCAACGGTTAAGGTTGAGAATTACATTAATCGCGTCTACATTGACTTGTTGGGCAGAGAACCTCTAGATGTTGAAGTGGTGAGAGATTTAGCCTTTTTAAGGGCGGGGGATTTAAGCTTCGATACCAGACGTCAACTTGTTAAAAGATTGCAAACGGATACCTTGTTTGTTGAGGGCGATTCTTGTTATAGAAAGGCCTATTACCAGCGTTTATATGATTTGTCAAAGGCTAGATTTTTAGAAGGCGCTGGAGATGAAGAGTTCTATCAACAAATAGGCATTGCTCAGTTTGCTATTTTGTCGTCAAGGTTAAATGGCGATTCAATTGGGGTATTTGCTTCAATGGTGACTATCAATCGCTGTGCCAATGTGTTAAAATCAAATCGTTTATACAGATTTGGTAAAA
Source organism: Bacteroidota bacterium (assembly GCA_030832905.1). Taxonomy (GTDB): domain Bacteria; phylum Bacteroidota; class Bacteroidia; order NS11-12g; family UBA955; genus JABMMZ01. Next base: position 14,941 of record JAURIG010000013.1, on the reverse strand, counting down.
TTGGCTTCAATCAAATGTGTGCAGCCATGTTAGACAATCCGGTTTATGATGTCATCAATATGAACACTTTGAATTTTGTGAATGCTTCCTTTGATGATTTGTTTTTCAGATTTCCAACCAGAGATGAATTAGATATAGCCTATGATATCATTGAAACAGGAAAGGGGGGGAGTTTGTTTGGGGCTTTTGCCGACAACAAACCAAGTTACTGCTCTATGCTCACTCAATCAAGAGAATTTTATGAGGGGATGATCAAATGGGCCTATTTAACCTTAGTGGGCAGAGAGCCTTCAACTCAAGAAACCTTCAATATGATGGAACCCTATTTCAAAACAGGAGATTTTCAACTTGTACAAGAAAACATTTTAGTGACAGATGAATATGCACATTTTTAAACAGACTGCTTTCAGCCTTATCTGCATGAGCCTACTATTTGGGGCCTGCAAGAAAAAAGACCAGAGCACTTATGGTGTGGTTGATACCAACACCTATGGCAACAACCTCAATAAGGATAAAGACAAATCTAACATTGAATTCCATAGTATTTTAACCACCAATTTGTTTCAGAAGCCTTCGTCCATTAATGAGTTGGCCAGGATAGATCGCGTTATGCAAAGCTGTGGTGATAAAACCCTCATCAATGAGGTCATTATCAGCAATTACATGAACTCGGCCAATGTGAAATTGCCTTCACGTCAAATGATGGTTGATTCCACTGAACGCTTTGTTGAGGAAACTTATATTAGGTTTTTTATTCGCCGACCAACCGAAGCCGAAAAAACCTGGTTCATCAATTTTATCAATTCCAATAAATCCAATCCTAACTTTAGACCAGAGCTGGTGTATACTGCCTTTGCAGCTTCTGATGAATACATGTTTTATTAATACTCAAACACTATGAAAAGAAGAGATTTTGTCAAGAAAGCTGCAGCCTTAACCGCCGGTGGAGTGGTGTTGCCTTACATTGTGCCATCTGGAAGATTATTTGCCAGAACAAATGCCCCAAAAGCAGACCATGTTGTAATGGTCATGTTTGGTGGGGGCTTGCGTCAACAAGATTCCATTTTACAAAGGTATTTGGCCGACAGTCAAAATTATAATGTAGAAGGAAACATCTTATACAATATTCTAGAAGGCGCTGCGCCAAACGCTAAAATAGCCTATGGTACAACGCCATCTGGTCAGCCAAATGGCAGTCAACCAATTCCTAAAATACTTTCTCAAAGTATCCAAAAACAAGGAACTATTTTCGCCGAAATGCGCGCCATTTCGGGAGGGCATTATGGTGGTTGGAATTCACTGGTAACAGGTAGTTTGGTGCAAGGTCAAGGTTTAAAAGTAAGGCCTGTCAATCCTACCATTTTTGAGTATGCCAGAAGATTCGGAGGTTATAAAGCAACAGATGTTTGGTTTATAGGCAATACCATTTCGAATTCTATTCCTTTGTTGAACTGTAGTAAACATCCTGATTTTGGATTGCAATACGGTGCCAACTTTTTTGCACCAGGCATTACTTTCGGTGGCGATGGTTATGCCACGCTTTCAAATGCTAAAATTTACCATCCTCAAGAAGAGTTAGAGCCGATGTATAAGATGAAAAATTTCTTAGACAATACCTTTAACATCAAAAAAGGGGAAATGCCGGGCATAAAGAATACCGATGACGAAAAAACGCAAATAAAAGAGTTTATTGACAACACCTTTAAACGCCAACAAGCTGGCTTGATTCCAATGCCCCCTGTTTCTGGCGGAGATGGTTACACCATTGGTTATGCCGCTGAAGTTTTGAGGGTGTTCAAACCAAAGCTATTAGTCGTTAACTTAAGTAATATTGATGGCTGCCACAGTAATTTCACTGGGTATTTACAAGCCATGCACAAGGCCGATCATGCGGTTGGTTTTTTATGGAATTACATTCAAACTCAAATCCCAGAAATGAGTGGTAAAACCATTATGACCTTTGCGCCTGAGTGTGGTAGAAATTTAAAACACAATCCTATACAAGACGAAAATGATTGGTATGGCTATGACCACGGAGATGCCAACTCATTGAGGGTGTTTGGTGGAATGGTTGGTCAAAATGTGCCATCTAATTTAATGATAGGTAGTGAGAGTAACTCAGTTGGTCGTGTAACGGATATGGCCCTCACCATTGCAGATATTTTAGGTTTCAAGAGCGATGTTCAAGCAGCTGGTTTAATTGATCCAATGTCTTTAAGTTTATTTGATCGTATATGAAGTCAGTAATTGTTTTTGCCTGTTGTATATTGGTTTTTGGTGTAGCTTGTAAAAAGTCAAGCAGCAAAAATCCGTATAATTCTTGGACTGATGACCCAAGCAATCCTGCCAATGTCAATAAGCCAATAGATCCTAATACCATTCAGGGATTACATAAAAACATTTTCAAGCCAACTTGTTCTAATAGTGGATGCCATGATGGTAATTTTGAACCTGATTTTAGAACAGTAGAAAGTTCATACAACTCCCTCATTAACCGTTTGAGCACCAACACAGATCCTAACAATCCGCAATTCAATTTGAGGGTAGTCCCAGGAGATGTAGCTAAAAGTATGCTCCTGCATAGAATCAATACGTTTATTCCTGGTTCTCAAGGTATTATGCCATTATCTGTTGATCCGGGCAGTGATTGGCCGGCCAAAAAAGCTGAGTATATTCAAAACATTGTTAATTGGATCAATGATGGCGCTAAAGATCAATTTGGCAATTTGCCGGGTAGTGTAGATTTTACTCCTCAAATGGGTGGGCTCATTGCATTTGCTGATGGCGCAAGCACACCATTGCCTAGATCTTTGTTTGCCCCAATTCAAATTCCTTCAGGCACCAGCACTTTAAAATTAATGATGGCTTATATTGACGACAAAACACCAATCAATCAATTTACAGTTAATAGCGTGAACTTCTCGTTAACGCCTTATCAATACGATTCTACTGTCCAAACCATGACCATAGAACCATCAGCGTTTAACAGCAAAGGGGTTCAAAATACCAATATTGATTATTGGCACAGCATAACAGTGAATGTGGCAGATTTGGGTTTGCCAGGCGATATCATTTGGATCCGAACTGAAGTCGCTGATAAAGTCAATCCAGTGGTGTTTGTGCCTGCTTCTACTTCTTCATTCAATATGGTTAAACATTTTGCAATCAAAATCAATTAGCAAGCATGAGGAATTACATAGTCATTTTTAGCATTTTATTGGCCCTGTCTGCTTGCAAAAAAGATACTGCACCGTCGGCACCAACTATTAAATTAATCAGTGTAAGTTCTACTGAGTTATTGCAGTTCAAAGACAGTTTGGTTATAACCATAGAGTATACTGATGCGAATGGAGACATAGGAGAAGACGACCCAGATTTAAACGATTTAATGGTTAAAGACAGACGTCTAAGCAATGCAGATTATTATTTTGTAAAGCCCTTGTCGCCACCCTCATCTAATATCAAAATCAATGGCATTATAGCGGTGCAAATCAAAAATGCCTTTCTGTTGGGAACTGGTAACAGTGAAATCACTCAATTTGATATCAAATTAAAAGACCGAGCAGGCAATTGGAGTAACAGTGTAAGTACCCCGGAAATTACCATTAAGAAATAAGCATTGAAAAGGGGTTTGATCATATGGCTTTGTGTTTTAGGATTCATTTTAAATGGTGCATCTGTTCAGGCTCAAACCACCTACAAAATGAGCAATGCCAAGGTATACAGTTGCAAAGGTAAGCTCACAGATTCTGAGGGGAACAAACAAGCACCGAAAAAATATGCCAACAATGAAAATTATACCTTTACAGTTTGTGTGGTTGGTTCGAGTACCATTAATGTCAAGTTCAATGGGCCTTTGTGTATTGAAAACATATCTGATTATTTAAAAGTGTATAAAGGCACTGATACCAATGGGGTTTTGATAAGGACTTACACAGGTACTATTAATACGCCCTTGTCAATTAATGCTTCAGATACTTGTATTACTTTCTTTTTTCATTCAGATGCTAATATCGTTTGTGATGGTTGGGATTTGAATTGGGAAGCCAAAATCACATCTGTGCCTCAACCCAAATTTTCCGCCATTGCAGACCCAGATTGTAACAGCAATAAAATTCGAGTTACATTGGATCAATGGTTTAATTGTGATTCAGTGAAGGCCAAGAATTTTGTGTTGTCAGGCGCCTTGAGCACAGCTGTTAGCAATGTGGTGCCTGTTAATTGTAACAGTAAAAACGAAACCAAAACCTTTGATGTCTATTTTGCCAGTGGATTGAATAAAAGCGGCAACTATCTGTTGAATTTTAATTCATCGTTTAAAGATGCTTGTGACAGTATATGGAAAATCAATGCTAAGTTGAATTTCAAAATCAGCAATTGCCCAATTTTAGTGGATTTAAAATCAAGTAAATACACCCTGTGCAAAGGCTCTTGCGCTCAGTTGACAGCAACTATTACTGGCGGGAATGTGAGCAATTATACTTACACTTGGCTCAGTGGAGGTCTTACTGGTGCGCCTCCAAAATGGGTATGCCCAACAGTCAATACCCAATACATTTTAAGAGTATCAGATGGTGTTTCAGTGCCAGGCTATGATACCATTGATGTTGTTGTTTTAGACCCTCCGACTGCTCAAAACGACACCACAGTTTGTCAGTCTTCTGCACCTTTTAATTTAACGGCATCTCCATCAGGTGGGGTGTGGTCAGGAACGGGCATCACCAATGCAAACAATGGCACATTTAGTCCTGCTGTTGCAGGTGGTGGCACGTTTAAAATCTATTATACTATTGGGACATGTAGAGACTCTGTAATGATTACCGTTAGACCAATTTGGGCGGGTAATCCGAATGCCGCTTGTCCGAATGCGCCAAAGTTCATGGTAACTGGTTTTACGCCAACTGGTGGAAAATGGTCAGGCCCTAACATTGATTCATTTGGTGTAGTTACCCCAACTTCAAGTCCAAGTACTTTTGTGGTAACCTATACCTGGAATGGCTGTAGCAGCAATAAAACCATCAATATTGAAGGTATTAACATCAAGCAATTTGATACGGTTTGTAAATCAGTCACACTTGATACCTTTAAATTCACACCTAAAGGCGGCGTCTGGACTGGCCCTTCCGTTACCAATTCCAGCATAGGGATCAATAACCCAAATGCCGCTGGCGCAGGCACAAAAAATTACATTTACACCATTAATGGCTGTAAAGATACCTTACAAAGGTATATCTCAGATGTAGATGCTAGATGGGATGAAATTGTTTGTCCTGACGCTGGCAATAAAGTTTTACCGCTAGGCTTGCCTGCCGGTGGCTATTGGACAGGTAAAGGGATCATTGATTCTATAGCTGGGGTGTTTTCTCCAGACTCTTTCAAAGTGCCAAGTCAATCAACCTTTACTCAAACCAATTTGACTTACCATGCTTTGAATGGGTGTAAAGATGTTAAAATCATTTACCTGCGCTATTCAAGGTTTTATACGGATACAGTCAAGAATTGTGTGTCTGATACAGCGTATTTCATGCGCTATCAATACATCAAAAATGACCCTTGGAATTTATTGTTTACTGGTAGTAAAGGCATAGTCGGAACTAGTGTTTACAGTCAAAAGTTTAGCCCAGCTCTAGCCGGTAGAGGCAGTATTAATACCATTATTGGCGACGGCAATGGTTGTAAAGATACCCTAATCATTATGGTGCATCCAAGAGCGGCCATTCAAAAAGACACCAGTGTTTGTATAGCGGATGATCCATTTAAATTGTTCAATGGCACAGGCAAGGGAACCTTTTCAGGTAAAGGGATCAGCAACGCGATAACAGGGATGTTTTCGCCTCTGCTTTCAGGCGTAGGTACGCATATTATTTTGTTTAATTATCCAGGAAAATGCCAAGATACCGTTAGAGTCACTGTTAGGCCATTGCCAACTGTGAATGTTATGGGTTTATTGGCCAATTACTGTATGCGCGATAGCAATACACAATTGGTATTGATGCCTGGTGGAGGCACATTAACCGGTGCAGGTATTACTGATAGCAGCTTTAATCCTTATAAAGCGGGCACTGGTTCGCATACCATTACTTATAAAGTCGGCAGTGGCAAATGTGTTAACAGTAAACAATATACCGTTCAAGTGGCAGATACATTAAAGTTTTCAATCAGCTCAGATAAAGATACGATTTGTCCGGGTGTGCCTGTTACATTGTCATCGCAAATCAAAGGGGGAACAGGGAATTATCAATGGCAATGGAGCAATGGGGCAAGCAATGTTCAGAATATATATGTGCTACCTAAGGCCACTACTCAATACTGGGCCATTGTGAAAGATGGTTGTTCAGATTCTGTGATGAGGTCTTTATCGGTGTATGTGCATCCGAAGTTTTTTGGTCAAATTACGACCAGTCCAATTCAATGTTATGGCAATTTGGGGTTTGCAGAAATTAAAATGACCGGAACAGGACCATACTCATACACATGGAATACTATTCCTCAGCAATTTACACCCAAAATAGCCGCAGGGGTAGGCACAACCTACAAAGTATACGTTAAGAATGATTTAACGCAATGTACCTACGATACAACGGCCAATATACCGGGCTATTCGCGTATAAGAGCTTACTTCGCAACCTCGCCTGCAGGCCAATGTTTATACAGTAATAACGCCTTATTGCGCGTCATAGACTTAAGCGAAGGTGGTCGATCTGGTTTCTGGGATTTTGGCGATAATGTGCAAGTGCCATACACGCAAGGGGTTAATCCATCTCATCAATACGCCGGCGATACAGACAATTATACCGTTACACTCTGGATCAAAAATGAGGGCAATTGTGTTGATAGTTTCTCGGTTAGAATTTGTGTACTCGACACCATCACCTTATTCATTCCAAATGCCTTTACCCCTAATGATGACGGCAGTAACGATGTGTTCAAAATCAATTCTGGTTCTGTGAGTAAAGCCAATATTCAAATCTATAACCGTTGGGGAGAACGCCTGTTTGAAACGGATGATTACAGGCAAGGTTGGGACGGCACATACCAAGGTCAAGCTTGTGCAACCGATTACTATGTCTATTTGATCAAGTACAAGGGAAAGAAAACACCTTGGAGATACAAAAAGGGGTATTTTTATTTGCTGCGTTAGCCTAGCGTCAAAATAAATTGCCTCAATTTGCGTTTTCTATGCTAAAATCCTTATTTTCGTAAATTGTTTCTTCAAACATCAAGATGAAATTAAAAGCACTATTTGCCCTATTGGCTATTGCCACCATACCTTTCCAAGGCTTCTCTGAAAAGGCTAAAAAAGTCAGTTCACTCGATTTTGGTCCTTATATTGGTGGTTCTAATTACTTTGGTGATTTAACTGAAGATTACCAACCATTATGGAACAAAACCAAATTGGCGGGTGGTTTAATTTGCCGTTATAACTATGGCCCTTATTTAACTTTTAAAGGCACAGCTTTATACGGTCAAATTCAAGGGTCTGATAAAAATTTCTCAAACGATGCTTACCGCACCCGTAGAAATTTAAGCTTCAAATCTGATATTGTTGAATTCTCAATTCAAGGTGAATGGAATATCATCGGCTACGAGAACACCAGAACTTCATATGGTTGGTCCCCTTATTTATTTGGCGGTATTTCAGTTTTTCGTTTTAATCCAAAAGCGCAATTCAACTATATTCAAGGGGTTTCTGATCCTAGTTTAGAATCACAAAATGGTCAATGGATTGAATTGCAACCTTTGGGCACAGAAGGTCAAGAAACCACCAAATACAACGATAAAAAGCGATATGCATTGACTCAAGTCAGTATTCCATTAGGAGCAGGTTGCAAATGGCAATTAGGTGATTATTGGGCAATTGGGTTTGAATTTGGTGTAAGAAAAACCTTTACCGATTATTTGGATGATGTTTCTACCATTTATGTAGACCCAATCATTGTAGGTGGCGCAAGTGGCCCAATGGCTAATGCCCTCAGAGATAGAAGTTATGAAGTTAACCAAGCGGCTTTTGACAACAACGAAGGCAGAGGCAATGCTTCACTTAAAGACTGGTACATGATGGGCGGTTTAACTTTGACTTACCGAATTCACGGTGGTCGTACACAATGTTTTAATTTCTAAGCCTATTGCCTAGATTTTACTGTGTCAAATTTTAGGCTGTTATTGTTTTTAACCCTGCAATTATTTGCAGTGCAGGCTAATGCCCAACGTTTTCGTAATGGGGTGACTGAACTTGGACTAATGGGTGGTATCAGCAATTATTTTGGCGATATCGCTCCCGAGATCGTATGGGGTGAATCTCATCCTGCTTTTGGTTTACTATATAAATACCATCACAGTCGCTATTTTAGCAGTCGCTATCAATTCTCTTATGCCAGCATTTCAGGCAAAGACAAATACTTCAACGGACAAGCTTTTCGCAATATTCAATTCAATTCCAATATCTATGAAATGGGCTATTTTATGGAATTCAATTTTAAGCCCTTTGGAATCAATGCCAATCAGCATGAAGAAACTGGAACAACCTATGTTTTTAGTGGGGTAAATTTGTTTATGTTTGAGCCAACAGTAACTCTACCAAAGGGAGATGAATTGTCTTTAAGAGATTTGGGTACAGAGGGTCAGGTAATCAATGGCAAACGCACTTATTCCTTAATCCAACCTGCATTAAGTCTAGGCTTAGGCTATAAATTCAATATCAGACGTAAAACTGTTATTGGCCTTGAAATTGGGTTTAGAAAAACCTTTACTGATTATTTAGACGATACCAAAAACGACTACGCAGATTATGCAACAATCGTTGCAAAGCAAGGTTCAGGAACGGCTGAATACGCTCATCCAGAAACCTTATCAGGTGCTAAGCCAATTCGAGCAGGCGTGAACAGAGGAGATGCTAATTTTAAAGATTGGTACTTTATTGCTGGTATAACCATATGTTTTAGAAATGTTATTGGGGATCCTTGCGCTCGTTTATGATCTGTTTAAAATGCCTAAATAAGACTCAAGAAATCTTGTAATAATCAATTACTTTTGCAGTTAATTCAATCATGTCAAACCCAGAACTTCGCAATCAAATAGATCCTGATAAATTGCCGAGGCATATTGCTATTATTATGGATGGCAATGGGAGATGGGCCAAAAAGCGTGCACTCCCGAGGGTAATAGGGCATGAATATGGGGTTAAGTCAGTAAGAACCATAGCAGAGTCTGCTGCTAAGTTGGGCGTGAAGTTTTTGACTTTATATACCTTTAGCACAGAAAATTGGAATCGACCTGCTTTAGAAGTAAAAGCCATTATGGCTCTGTTGGTCAAAACCATTCGCAAAGAAGTGGCTACCCTTCAAAAAAATAATATTCGCTTGCGCACCATTGGCAACATTAAAGCTTTGCCAATTGACGCCTACAATGAATTGCAAGAAGCCATGGCCTTAACAGCCAATAATACCGCTATGGATTTGGTTTTGGCTTTGAATTACAGTGCCAGATGGGACATTGTTCAAGCCACCCAATCCATTGCAGAACAAGTTAAACAAGGGGTTTTAAACAGTGATCAAATCAACGAAACAGTTATTAGTCAGGCTTTGAATACAGGGAATTTACCCGAACCTGAATTATTGATCAGAACCAGTGGTGAGTTTAGAATAAGTAATTTCTTGCTTTGGGAAATGGCTTACAGCGAGTTTTATTTTACAGATATGTATTGGCCGGAATTTGATGAAGAAGCGTTTTATAAGGCCATTATAGATTACCAAAAACGCGAAAGAAGATTCGGAAAAACCAGTGAACAAATTGCTTAAACACATCGCCCAGTTATGGATTTTGCTGCTGTTTGCTGTTGCAAATGCGCAAGACTCTACCTCACAATATTTACAATTAGATTACAACAAACCAAAGGAATATGTGATCGTTTCAATGGAAACAAAAGGCAATCAGTTTGTCGATAAGAACATCATCATTTTCAATTCTGGATTGTCTTACAATCAAACCATTAAAGTGCCTGGCACTGAAATATCTCAAGCCATAGACAATTTGTGGGCTCAAGGCTATTTTTCTTCTGTTAGGATTTACGCTAAAAAGATAGTAAACGATCAAATTTATTTGGTGTTTGAAGTGTCTGAAAGGCCAAGGCTTTCTAAGTTTTCAATAAGAGGGGTAGGAAAGTCTGAAGCCAAATCTTTAAGAGATGAACTCAGTGTTAAATCAGGCATGGTGATCAACGAAGACATGTTGAACAAATTGCGCCGTGAAATCCGTTCTCATTATTTCAAAAAAGGGTATTATGGGGTTGCTATTGATTTTAAACAAGAGTCAGATACAGTGCCTAATAAAAACATATTGCGTATAGCCATTGACAAAGGCAGTAAAGTAAAGGTGCTCGATATTGAATTCGTAGGCAATCAAGATTTGACAGACAAGGAGCTCAGAAAAGCACTTAAAAAGACCAAGCGTCTGTATAAGAAAATCAATATTTTTGCTTCCTCTAAGTTTGTAGAAGAAACTTACAAAGAAGAGTTAAAATCGGTACTAGCTAAATACAATAGCAAGGGTTATCGCGATGCCAGTTTGGCCTATGATTCAGTGGTTAGAATTAGCAAAGACCGCTTGGTGATTAAGATTGGCGTTAATGAAGGACGTAAATACTATTTTAGACACATTACCTTTACAGGCAATAACAAATATTCTAGTTCAGACCTCAGTAAAGTTGTTGGGATTAAAAAAGGCGATATCTACGATCAATCAGTCCTAGATGAACGTTTGATATTCAGTCCCAACGGAACAGATTTATCTAGTTTATACATGGATGATGGCTACTTGTTCTTTGGCGTTACCCCGGTAGAAATAAAAGTTGAGAACGATAGTATAGACATTGAAGTCCGAATTATTGAGCGTTCTCAAGCGGTTTACAATAAAATCATAGTTAAGGGCAATACCAAAACATCTGACCATGTGGTCTTAAGAGAACTTAGAACAAGACCTGGTCAGAGGTTTTCAAGAAGTGATATTCTCCGATCTCAAAGGGAATTGTCTCAATTAGGTTATTTTGATCCTCAAGCCATTAGTGTAGTTCCAATTCCTAATCCAGCAGCAGGAACAGTAGACATTGAATACACTGTGTCTGAAAAAGCCAATGACCAAATCGAATTGTCTGGTGGTTGGGGTGGTAATAACAGAGCAAATAATGCCATGTTAGGCCAAGCTTATGGTTATGGTGGGCTTGTTGGTACTCTCGGTTTGAGTTTGAATAATTTTTCTACCAGAAAATTATTAAAGCCATCTATGTGGAATCCATTGCCATCTGGTGATGGTCAGAAATTAAGCATCAGAGCTCAGTCTAATGGATTGTTTTACCAGTCATATAATTTCTCTTTTACAGAACCATGGTTTGGGGGCAAAAAGCCAAACGGATTTACTTCAAGTATATATAGAACCAATCAATCTTTTGATGGAAGAACCAAAAATGATCCAGCAAAACGATTCATTAAAATTACAGGCTTGTCATTATCACTAAGTAAGCGCTTACGTTGGCCTGATGATTATTTCTCTAATTTTTATTCCTTTACCTTTCAACAGTACCAGCTTCAAAATGCTAATGGGGCATATGGTCTACAATTAAATACAGGCAGAAGCAATAACATTGAATTCAAATATGTTTTGACCAGAAATTCAGTGAATGAACCAATTTTCCCAACTGGAGGGTCTACTTTCACGTTAAGTATGGCTGCAACCCCACCTTTCTCATCCTTGTCTGGTAAAGACTATAGCAATATCTCTTTAGCTGACAAATATAAATGGATTGAATACCATAAGTGGAAATTTGATGCAGAGCAATACTTAAAGGTTTTTGGTAAGTTTGTGATTGCTACAAAACTCAGATTTGGTTTTTTAGGGTATTATAATAAAAATATAGGGCTATCTCCATTCGAGCGTTTTATGGTTGGGGGTAGTGGTTTGAACAGTTTTGGTAATATAGGTACAGAAATCATTTCCATGCGTGGGTATCCTGATCGTACCATCACTCAAAATGCAGTTGGACCTGAAGGCAATTCCGGCGCGGCCATGTTCAATAAGTTCACCTGTGAGTTAAGATTCCCTGTAACCAATTCGCCTACAGCCTCCATTTATTTACAAACCTTTGTTGAGGCAGGTAATGCTTGGATGGCCAAAAATACCTTTAATCCTTTTGATTTGAAGCGCAGTGCTGGTGTGGGTATGAGGGTGTTCTTGCCTATGTTTGGCTTGCTTGGCTTGGATTATGCCTATGGTTTCGATTGGAAAACCCTTTCGCCAGGACTAACTACCAAGCCCGGACAGTTCCATTTCTTCATTGGTCAACAGTTTTAAAAAGCTGGGCTAAGGCTTTGATTGCCAATTGGATAATTATTTTGGAAAATCCCTAATAATCCGCTACCTTTGCAGTCCGTTTTAAAAACCGCGTTCTGTCTAATGGATCCATTAAAAGCGTTTGACATTGAGTTTATTAAACTAAAAGATGGAGAACATGTTTTAGATTGGAACATTGACAACTCGTTTTTTGAAGCCTTTAAAAGTTCTTTAACAACCAAAGCGATTCAGCTTCATTTGGTATTGATAAAATCGACTAATATGTTTACCCTCGATTTTTCAATTCAAGGTAGTGTAGATGTGGCTTGTGATAGATGTTTAACAGATATCCAGTTGCCTATATCCGCAGAACAACAAGTGGTGGTAAAAATCACAGATTTTCCTAAAGAAAACGAAGATGATTTGATTTACTTAACCCCACATGACTACAAAATCAATATTGCTCAGCATTTATTTGATTTTATAGCCTTGAGTTTACCCATCAAAAAAACCTGTGATTCTGCCGGTCAAACATGCGACAGCGCCGTTACCAGCAAAATTACCAGCACCATTGATGTAGATGTGCCTGAATCAGACTTAGTTGATGAAGATCTTGACGACAACGAAATAGAAGATTAAACCATTAAAGATAAAATACAATGCCAAATCCTAAACGAAAAATATCGCGCACCAGAAGGGACAAACGCAGAACTCATCACAATTTGGACAACAAGCAATTCATTGCTGACCCAAGCACTGGCGATGTTGCTTTGTATCACCGTGTAAACCTTGAAACAGGTATGTACCGCGGTGTCAAAGTCATGAAAGGTCGCAACGACTAATTAGCTCATGACCATGCGTATTGGATTAGACGCAATGGGTGGTGATTATGCACCACTTGAAGCTGTTAAAGGCGCTTTAGTCGTCAAAGCAGAAATGCCCGAAATAGTGCCAGTATTATTCGGTCATCAGGACCGTATTGTGGCCTGTTTAAAGGAACTTAATGCTCCAGAAGACAGTTTTGAAATCGTTCACGCTGAAGAAGTTATTGATATGGGTGAGCATGCAACCAAAGCCATTGCTCACAAGAAAAACTCAAGCATCAATATTGGGTACAAACATCTTGCAGAACAAAAAATAGCAGCCTTCATTGGCGCAGGTAATACTGGTGCCATGTTAGTTGGTTCTATTTTTTCAGTTAAAGCTATTGATGGCGTACAAAGACCTACCATCGCCTCACTTTTACCAAAATTAAGTGGCGGTTTTGGTGTTTTAGTTGATGTTGGTGCTAATGCCGATTGCAAACCTGAAGTCTTGAATCAATTTGCTATTTTGGGCTCATTATATGCCCAGAATGTATATGGGATCAATGATCCTAAGGTGGCGCTTTTGAGCATTGGAGAAGAAAAAGAGAAAGGCAACTTGTTGATTCAAGCGGCTTATCCAATTTTAGAAACCAATGACCGCATTCATTTTGTTGGTAATGTTGAAGGAAGAGATTTGTTCAACGACAAAGCCGATGTGATTGTTTGCGATGGCTATACTGGCAATATTGTATTGAAATTGTGCGAAAGCATGTATTATAATTTCTCAAAGTTAGGCATTCAACACGACTACTTAGAACGCTTTAATTTTAAACAATACGGCGGTTCAGCTATATTGGGTGTTAATGAAACCGTGATTGTTGGTCATGGAATTTCTAAAAGTGAAACATTCGTGAGCATGTTCAGATTGGCTCAAGATGTTGTCAATTCAAAGTTGATTGAGAAAATAAAACAATCTTTTTGAGACTTTTTAAATCTTATTTTTTAATTTGCAACGCTTTTAAGAGCATTATAGAAGTATAAATGGGTAAGATAACAGCTGCAATTACCGCCATTGGTGGATATGTTCCAGAAAAGCGTTTAACCAATGCTGATCTAGAAAAACTAGTTGACACCAATGATGAGTGGATTCTCTCAAGAACAGGTATCAAAGAAAGAAGAATTCTGGATGTGCCAGGTTTAGCGACCTCTGATATGGCTGTGCAAGCTGTCAATGAATTGCTTAAAAAACGCGGCATTTCGGCCGAAGAAATAGACTTATTAATCGTTGGTACAGTTACAGGAGATATGATATTTCCATCATGTGCCAATATTGTATGTGATAAAGTAGGCGCTAAAAACGCTTGGAGTTTTGATGTGGCAGCAGCTTGTAGTGGTTTTTTGTATTCACTTGATATTGGTTCAAAATACATTGAGAGTGGCCTTTACAAGAAAGTTGTGGTATGTGGCGTTGATAAAATGAGCGCTATCATAGACTACACTGATCGCAATACCTGTATTATTTTTGGTGATGGTGGCGGCGCTGTATTACTTGAACCTAATGAAGAAGGTTTCGGTATCATGGATTCTATTTTAAAATCAGATGGTAGCGGTCGTGAATTTTTACATCAAAAGGCAGGTGGATCGTTAAAGCCGCCAACACATGAAACCATTGATGCTCGCGAGCATTATGTCTACCAAGAAGGTAAAACGGTATTTAAATTTGCAACTACCAATATGGCTGATGTTTCTACTTCAATTATGGAACGCAATCATTTAGGGGCAGATGATATTACCTATTTATTAGCTCACCAAGC
>JAURIG010000139.1 GCA_030832905.1 Bacteroidota bacterium | reverse complement strand
ATCGAGGTAATGACCAGACAAGGTAATGAACAATTCTTGGTAAGCATAAGGACCAGTAGTGGCTTTATCGTCTAAGAAGAAGCCTTTCTTTTCTTTCATGCCAGAGTATTTAAACACCTTAACCAAATTGTTGTGAATGGTATTGGCATCAAGCTTACTAACATTGTTTTTAGTATTCGGTGATTTTACTGGAATCACTTGGAAAACTAAGCCTTTGCGTTCGAAATACGTTTCTAAGTTGGTGAAGCCATCGCTACCTGAAGTCGTGGTAAAGCAGATTGGACGCTTCCAACCAGTTTTTGCATTGGTAGCCACTAAATCCAATAAGACTAAGTCGCCTTTGGTCATGCTTCTACGAGGGAAATCAAAGGTCATTTCACTGACAATTTTATTGGTGTCTTCAGGGGTTACAACACCCGCTGCAATTACCGCTTGTTTGTCTACAGGGACTTTGAACTTGGTTTGGCTGTAATATTGACTGGTTCTTGATGAGGTTAACTCATGAATGTATTCGCTCAAGTCACGTGGTGCTGTCTCAATGCCTTGTTGGTATTGGAAATAATCATTTACACCAGCGTCTAAATCGCCTTTTTTCAAGCTCAAAGGCAGCGGCTCGCTGTTGTATACTTTGGTTAATAGGACTTGAGAATACCAGTCGGTTGGCAATAAAGATTGATTGATAATGCGCACATCGGTTCTGAAGCCTTCAACGTTTTGTGCATACCACAATGGGTAGGTGTCGTTGTCTCCATTGGTAAATAAAACGGCATTAGGCGGGCATGACATCAAACAGTTCTTAGCGAAATCAATACCAACATATCGCTTGCTTCTGTCGTGGTCATTCCAACCTTGAGAACCCATTAAATAAGGCGCTGAAAGGGCTACAGCTAATGATACTGCAGCTGCTCCCATGGCAGATATTTTTTGTTTGAGTTGATCAAATAAGAAGAGTACACCTAAACCAATCCAAATACAGAAGGTTTGGAATGAGCCTACCAATGAATAATCTCTTTCTCTTGGCTCATAAGGTGGTTGATTCAAATAAATATTGATCAAAATACCAGTGAACAAGAATAGAATCATGGTAACCGTTGCATCGTTCTTTTGACGTTTAAAATGGAAGACCAATCCTAAGATACCTAAAATAAGCGGTATGAAGAAGTATTTGTTTCTGGCTTGGTTGTTTTCCATGTGAGCAGGTAAACCTGATTGTGGGCCTAAACGCATAGCGTCTAAGAATTTGATACCACTGATCCAGTTGCCATCAATATTTTGATTGAAATCATGGCCTTGTTGGTCATTTTGACGGCCAGCAAAATTCCACATGAAGTATCTGAAGTACATGTGGCCAATCTGATAGCTCATTAAGAAAGCTAGGTTGTTGCTCATATGAGGCTTAGTGGCCTTAAGCGCTTGTAACTCTTGTTGCAATTGTTGTTTTTCTTGATCAGATTGAGCTTGAGCAATTTGTTGTTCAGTGTACTCAATTTGATTAGACATTTCACTCATATTGCCCCAGCTGTAGTAACCTTGTTCTGGCTTATCTGCTGGCCCCATTCTTGGGAAGAAAGTATAATCGGCATCGTTGTATACGTAGTCTTGTTTTACGCCACTGATAACATACTGAGTGGAATCTTTTCTGTAATTGGTTTTGCCTTCTTTAACGTCAATTGGTTGCGCATTAAAGTAAGGGCCTTTTAACAATGGACGGTCGCCATATTGTTCACGGTTAATATAACTTAACAAGTTAGATGGCTCTTCAGGATTGTTCATGTCAATGGCTGGGTTGTCTGATGAACGCACCACCACCATGGCATAAGTTGAATAACCAAATAAGACATAAGCCAAACACACAAAACCTAAGTTGGCGTAGTGGTGAGGCTTTACCTTGCTGAAGTAATAGATACCGTATACGGTAGCGCCAATCAACAACAACAGAGCAGTGATGCTGCCTGAGTTGAAAGGTAAACCAAAGTCGTTTACAAATAGAATGTCTAAATCTGCCATTAATGCAGGCACGCCTGGAATAATGATTTTTTGTACAAAACCTAAAATGACTAAACCGGCTAAGAAGCTATAGGCCATGCCTTTTCTGCTTGGCGTGAATTTCTTGAAGTAGTAGATGAACACAACGGTTGGAATCACCAACAAGTTCAATAAGTGGGTACCGATGGCCAAACCGATGAGGTAAGCGATTAATACCAACCATTTGTCTGCAGATTGGCTTTCGCTTTCTTCCCAACGCAAGGCTGCCCAAAAAGTGAGAGCTGTGAACAATGAAGACATGGCGTAAACCTCTGCTTCAACGGCGCTGAACCAAAATGAATCCATAAAGGTTAAGGCTAAAGCCGCTACTAAACCTGCACCAAAGATGGCGATTCTGTTAGCAGTTTCTTCAGTGTCTTTAACCATTTTCTTGGCAAAATGGGTAGTGATCCAGAAGGTAAACAATACTGTTAAAGCACTGCTGACCGCACTCATCATATTGACTGCAATTGGCACTACTGTAGGATCAGAAGCAAACATGGCAAATAATCTGCCAATCAATAAAAAGAAAGGCGCCCCTGGCGGGTGAACCACTTGTAATTTGTAAGAGGCCGAAATAAATTCACCGCAATCCCACAAACTAACTGAGGGCTCTAAGGTTAAAGAATACACCACCAAAGCCACTAAGAAAGTGAGCCAACCTAATAGGTTATTGATCATTTTATAACTCATAATTTTCAATAAAAACTGAGCGAAAATAGGCAAAAGGTTTGGGAATAAAAATTCCTTATTTGAACAGCTGGGCTCGAGATTGAAGCAAGGCCTAAAATTAGGCTTCTATTACAGCCTGGGCGTTTTTATACAAATCCTATTTGCAAATCATTTTGACAATGCTTACATTTGCACCTCTTTTAAACAATTGGCGGGGTAGCTCAGGTGGTTAGAGCGTAGGATTCATAACCCTAAGGCCGGGAGTTCAACTCTCCCCTCCGCTACAAATGACAGAGTGAGAGTGAATGTGAATGTGCAAAAGCCTCTACTCTGTCATTTTTTGTTTCCTCAGAAGATTAATCGTAGGAGGACTCACATTTGGACTCAGAGTCTCCTCCGAACACTTCCGCCGTAAGCTTTAGCTGAAGGTGGAATACTTTTTTAATTAACGTAACTTAGTGAAGTTAATGGAGAAGGAGGACTCTCACACAAAAAATCACATTAACTTTCCTTCAAAGCGAAATTATATATCGTGATTTTATAGCATCTGGTTCGGCGTCCACGCCAACCAGA
>JAURIG010000138.1 GCA_030832905.1 Bacteroidota bacterium | reverse complement strand
GCAACATCAGTTATTGGATAGGTAGACTGGTGATTAAGGTCCAATACATTTCATTGGTGAATTTAATACTCAATAAATTGGCCATACCTGAATTGATTCAAACAGCTTGCGAGCCTTCTAACATTCAAAAAACGTTGCTCCCATTGCTAAAAGACTCGCCTGAACGATTGAAAATGATACAGGATTACGCTGCCTTAAAAATCAAAGTTGGTGGTGAAGGCGCCAGTGCCAAAACAGGCCAAATGATTGCCGAAAGAACCCTGCCTACAGCTTAAACTGTTGATGAATTGAGCAGAAATTATCTACCCATTCTTACAATATTCCCTGTGATTTTTGCTTATTTGCAGTATGAGATTTAGTCTACTCGCCTTTGTAATAAGCAGTACCCAATTTTTATTTGCAGCAATGAACACCCATTATTCCATTACCATTAAAAACCCAAATACCCACTATGCTGAGGTCAACATCACCTTAAGCGACATACAGCAATCAAACCTTCAATTGCACATGCCCGTTTGGACCCCAGGGAGTTACATGGTAAGAGAATTTGAAAAACACATTGAAGGCGTTCAAATCAGTCAAGGCAGAACAGACATTGCTTTCACTAAAACCAATAAACAAACTTGGACCTTTACAGCCGACCCAAAACGAGGGGATGTAAACATCCATTATAAAGTGTATTGTTTTGAGCAAAGTGTAAGAACCTCCTTCATAGATGCAGAACATGCTTTTCTATTACCAAGCAGTTGCTTAATGTATATAGACGGCATGCAAAATGGCCAGGTAAGTATAGTTAAACCAGAACAATGGCAACAAATTTCTTGCACGCTCAAACCTGGTAAAAACAAAAGTGAATTTGAATTTACTTCATTGGACGAATTATACGACAGCCCAATAGAAATTGGCAATCAAACCCTATTTGATTTTGAGGTAGAAGGCGTTAAACACAGTGTGGCTATGGTGGGCAAAAACAATTGTCCAATTGAAACATTTAAAACGGATTTACAAAAGATTTGCATCACCATGAAGAACATCATCGGATCTCATCCTTGTAAAAACTATTTATTTATTTTGCACCATGTAGAAGAAGGCGGCGGCGGATTAGAACATGCCAACAGCAATGTGGTTCAAATGCCAAGAAACGCTTACAGCAATCGAGAAAAGTACTTGCAATTTTTAGGCTTGTGCGCCCATGAGTACTTTCATTTATGGAATGTTAAACGCCTAAGACCTGAAGCACTTGGTCCATTTGATTACAGCCAAGAAAACTACACCAATATGTTATGGGTAGCAGAAGGCATTACCAGCTATTACGACGAATTGGCTATGTACAGAGCTGGCTTTCGCTCTGAATCAGATTATTTAAAATCATTAGCGCAAAGCATGAGCGCATGCTTTAATCGCGTTGGCGGCAATGTCCAAAGCATGCACGCAGCCTCATTTGATGCTTGGATCAAAGAATACAGACCAAATGAAAACAGTATCAATGCTCAAATTTCTTATTACCTTAAAGGAGCCGTTTTAGGTGCATTATTAGACCTTGATTTACTCAATAACAGCAATGGTCAGAAGGGACTTGACCTGCTCATGCAAGGCCTTTACAAGACCTTCTATTTAGATCAAAACAAAGGCTACAGCGACCAAGCCTTTTACAAAGCCATTGATGACCTTGTTGGCAAACCATTACAATTCGAACAATGGGCAACAACCCCAAATACTGAAGCTTTTAAAAACAAACTGAACCAAGCCTTTGAGCAAGCTGGTATGGCGCTTGAATGGAACAACAGTGCGCAAATGCATTTTCATGGCATCATCACAGAATGGAAAAATGAAAAACTAATGGTAAAAGCCATTGATGCGCAATCCATCAACTACCAAAATAATCTTCAAGCGGGTGATGAAATCATTGCCGTTGAAGACCTTAGAGTTAAAAACAACTTTGAAGATTTGATCAGATTACAAAAGGAAAACAGCAAAGTCAACTTGCTTATCTCAAGAGCCGGTCTGATTCAACATACCAGTATTGAATTGCAAGCCAGTCCTAAATTGGATTGCCACATTTCAATAAAAGACCAAACCAATGCGACTTATAAAGCTTGGTTGAATAAATAATAAAAAAAGAGGTAAAGTATAAGCCGAGTTCTGTGCCTGTATATACAGGTGTTTGTCATTGATCTTTTGCAGCCTACCCTTCTGAGTTCAGCAAGCTGATTGGGCGAGCAGCCCTCAGACTCAGATTTATTTGGCCTTACAACCCATAAGGTTTATCCCAGTGCTCATTACTGAAACACTGCGTAGGCTCTTACCCCACGTTTTCACCCTTACCCATTGCTGGGCGGTTATTTTCTGCGACCCTCTCTGTCAACACGCATTACTTTGTGCTGCCCGTCTTTTCAAACGGTATGGCGCTCTGTGTTGCCCGGACTTTCCTCCATGATAAACATGGCGACAAACCCTTTACCTCATGGCAAAGATACAACAATCCTAATGAAAGCTTAATACATAATGGCTTGACCTTCTAGCCAAAACTTTAATAATACGATTTGAAGTAAGACAAACAATCCAATAAAGATGGCAAAATAGTTTGACTGACTGAGTTTGTTTTGCCAATACAAATGTAAAGGAAAAATGACACTTGAATAGCGCATCATACTCACGACTGAGCCTGCACTCAAAGGCAACAACAAATTGATCCATACCAATACATTCGAACTAAGTGGCAATTGTTTTCTAATCCAAATAGCATACAGGATAATCGCAACACAATAACAACTTACCAATTGATAATCCCAAAACCCTTGTCTGAACAAAGCCAATAGAGGAAACATGAATTGTTTGTTCCAAGCCGCTTGAGCATTAGAAAAGGCTAAAGCATCGCCCACTAAGTACCATTGGAATAGCAACCAAGCTGCAAACACAAGTGGCATCAAGCCTAATGCCCAAATCCAAGACTGTTTTAACCAAGTCCATTTACCAGTATACCAAGGCAATTGCTGTTGCTCAACAATCAATAATAAAAATGGAAAGAAAAGAAACAAACCATTCGGTCTACACAATACCAAACAAGCTGCACTCAATATTAATAAGCCTAAGCGCTTTTCAAATATGGCAGCAAAACTTAAGCACATAAACGACAAAAAAAGCGCCTCAGTGTAATTGAAAAAACAATGTAATGACAAAGGAAACAACAAATACAAACACCCAATTCTATAAGCTGTTTTAGGTGTCATTTTTAGCGATTTTAACAAGCTCATCAAACTGTATGGCAACAAAAGCAAAACCAAACAAGACAATATAAA
>JAURIG010000137.1 GCA_030832905.1 Bacteroidota bacterium | reverse complement strand
ATTACCTTCACTAAGTTACGGTAATTAAGAAATGTTTCGGAGGAGACCCTGAGAGCGAGAGCGGAGGGGGATCTGCCTGTTCACTTGCACTAGCACTTGCACTCACACTTTTTTGTCTCGAGAGTGTTCTTCACCCTCGAGGGAGGGAATTACTTATTAGTGGATAGTTATCGTGATTTTATAACATCTGGTTCGGCGTCCCCGCCAACCAGATAAACTTAATATTAGCAAATAGTTTGATGTGAACTTATTCAATTATTCACAAGTGTTTTTAAAATAATTTATGAAGCAAATGGGATTGGTTGGCGAGGACGCCGAACCAATCGTTCTTCGAATGCTTCCGCCGAAAGCTTTAGCTGAAGGTGGAATTAGTTAACCAATTCCCCCCTAAACCCTAAACCCTATACCCTAGTTTCCCCTAAAAACTAAAGCATCTATCAGGGCCTCGGTGTTTGCGTTTGAAGAGGCCTTCTAGGTGGTTGTTGGCGCCAATGGTATGGTTGTAAGCAACAGAAAAGAAGAAATAACTGTCGTTGTTTTTTGAATCACCTCTTTGTTGCCCAGCTTCAACCACTTGGCCGCTGCGGTTAGATAAGTCAACGGCTAATTGACCCTGTTGTGCTAACATCAAATAAGGATCGGCATAAGTAGTGCTTACATCGTCAATGTAGTCTGTAGTGGTTTTTCTGCCATTGACTTCAAAGGTTAAATAGGCTCTAGTGCTTAAGTTAACTTTAACGCCCATGCCCATAGGGAAACACAAGGCAGACAAGGCATAAGGTGTTTTGCCAATGCCTAAGTTTTGTCCTTCAGTGCCAATGTCATGCAGGGCATAAGTAGTTCCATTGTATTTGGTTTTGGGATTGAAATTGAAATAGCCCACGCCACCAAAAACATATAGGGCTTTTCTGCGGTCTCTGCTATGGATCAAATTGATTTCAGCCACGGCATCCGCTTCCCAAATGCGGGTAAAAAAACTCAAATTGCGCACCTGCCTGTCTTTGTTGATGGTGAGTGCATCGCTCGCTGCTAAACGCGCATACCATAAGTTTGCTCTTAGTGCAAAAGTCTTGTTAAGCCTCAGTCGAGTGCCCAAGGTAAGACCATAACGTGTAGAAGGTAAATCAAGGTCTTGGAGGTCATTGGTGCCAATTACGGCCTTGCCCCCTAAGTCGCCTAAGAAATGACTGCTTGATGCGCCAGCAAATACATCAAGTTTTTGTGCGTATGAAAGACTCATGGCCCCCCACATCGATAAGCAAAGAATGGTTGATAGTGGTTTCATAATACAAGTGGTTTTAAAGGTTAGACTCTGAATTGGCTTCAGCGTTGTCTGAGGGCTAAGAAAAAAATGTGTTTTTGACAGACTAGATTGAAAACCAGTTCATTAAATTTAAAACGCAAGGCCTCAAAACCTATTGTATAGGCTTATGCTGAAAGGGCATAATACTCCTCTTGGTTGTGAAACACCACTTTGAGTAAATCGAAATGAATCAGCTTGGCTAAACTATACACCACGCGGTTGCGCTTAATGCCCAACACCTCTGAAAGTTCCTTTAATCGCCATTCAGCTTTAGTTTTAAAGCATTGTAATATGGCTGCTTCTAACTGGCTGTATTTGCTGATTTCTGTATGGGCGCGGTTTTGTTTTCTCAAGACCTGATACATCACAGCGCTGGCTTGTAAACTCTTGTCGTTGACTCTGTAATATACCCACCATTTGCCATCTTTGTCTTTAGCATAATAGGGTTTGTTTTGTCCTGCTTCAATAGTGGCCTCAAGCACTGTTTTACCATCTATTTCATGTTCTTTAACGGCGATGTCAATTTTGGGTTCGCAGTAAAAATGACCGGCCAACTCTAACATGTATTTATCGTCTTCTGATCGTGTGCCACAGATACTGCCATTGTCTCTCACCCCAATTAGAAGGGTGCCACCTTTGTGATTGGCAAATGCCACAATGGTTTTGGCAATTTTATGCGCATCAGAAATGGTTTGTTTAAAATCTAGGCTTTCGTTTTCGCCATTGGCAATTGTTCTTAGCAGTTTGTTTGCCATAGGTGCTTTGTTCTAAATTATTCAGAAACGTATGCAAGATAACTGATTTTGTCTAAATCAAAAATCTCATTGGCAATCTCTTGAAGCGATTGAGCGCTAATGGCATTAACAGCTTGAATAACTTGCTCAAGACTTTCAATCGGATAGCCCTGGGCTAAGTGTCTGCCCATCATCAAAAGCACATTCATACGGTTTTCTTCTGATAAACTTATCTGCCCATTGAATTGGTTTTTTGCATGGCTCAATTGCACAGGACTTAAGGCCTTGTTTTTCAATTGCAACATTTCCTTTTTAACCAATTCAACTGCTTTGTGTAAGTTCTTAAAATCCGTTGATAGATAGCAATGGAATAAGCCAGTATCTCTAAAGGCTGTATAACCACTTTCTACATTGTAGGTATAACCCATGCGCTCTCTTACACTGATGTTTAATCTTGAATTCATGCCGGGGCCACCAAGAATATTGTTGAGTAACATCAAGCCCAAACGCTTAGGATCTTGTTGGGCATAGGCTGGTTGTCCTAAAATGGCATGGCATTGCACATGTTCAGTAGACTTTTGTTGTTGCTGAACCTGATAGTGTTTAAAGGCTACTCTTTTAATGTTTTCAGCTGTGTGGTGGACAACATTACAATGTTTCTCTGCCCATTTGATGATCTGTTTGAAAGGCAAACTTGAACCCACCGTTAACACAATGTTTTCAGGATGGTAATAGGTCTTGTGAAAGGCCAATAAATGTACTGAGTTAATGGCGTTTAAACTCTCGGGGCTACCCAAAATATTAGGGGCTAAACTATGGCCCTTGAACACCATTTCCTGAAACTCATCATAGATGTTTTCTTCAGGTGTGTCAAGGTACATATTGATTTCTTCGGCAATAATCTTTTTTTCTTTTTCCAATTCCTTTTTAGGGAAGTTGGAATGGAAACACAAGTCAGATAAAAGTTCTATGGCGCGTTCTAAATAAGGGTTGATGATAGACGCATACAAGACCGTAATTTCTTTGGTGGTGAAGGCATTCATTTCGCCTCCAACATTGTCTAAACGGTTAATGATTTGCCAGGCTTTGCGTTTTTCTGTACCCTTAAACAACATGTGTTCAAAGCAGTGAGCGGTACCGGGTAAGGCGGCGTCGTCTCTAGATCCCACATTGATGGTAAAGCCAACATGACTCACATTGCTGTGGGTACTGGGTCTGTACAATAAGCGCAAACCATTGGATAGGGTATGTATTTGAAAGTCTTCCAAATTTAAAAGGCTTTTAGTTGTG
>JAURIG010000136.1 GCA_030832905.1 Bacteroidota bacterium | reverse complement strand
AGGTTTCGCCTTTGCCATAACTCCAATCAAAAGCGTAATCGCGTTTAAGGCCGTTCTTACCTGTTTCTTTAGAGTCTTTGCTAGCATCTGCTTTTACCATATCGTTACCCCCACGCATGGTATTGTCTGCAAACTGTGCGGTCGATTGGATTTTAGCAATATTGGTTAAGGCCCCTGCACCGACTGCTACAACTGAAATCAGTGTGGCAATTAAAGCTTGTTTGATCAGGCCTTTTTTACTTAAATCGATGACGTAATAAATGCCCATCACCAACAAACATATTAGCGTATAGAAAGTAATTTGATAGTGGAAATAATACACCTGAATGGCCATATTGAAAGCCAAGGTAGAACCCCCTTTTAGATACTCCCCTTGGAACAACCAATGGAAAGACGCCAAGACCGCAGGCATCATAGCCATGGCCAAAACTTTGGTGTAGTGAGCGGCTTCAACACTGCTGATGCTATAGGTAGCAAAACCATAAGCAATAGCGCCTAAAGCAGCATATAAGGGTTTGACCTTAAAGGCACTCAACAATAAATAGAAGCCTATGAAGGATAAAAACAAAATTTGAAAAGGGTAACTGGTATGACTGAAAGGCGTCAAATAATTGATGCTTTTCATTTCATTGCCTGACACTTTACCTTTGATCAGAGTGCTTGGCATCCCTGAAAAAATCGCGTTGGTCCAACCTGGAAAACTGCCGTCTTTGTTGGTATATTTTACAATCTCAGTGCCTTTTAACAAGCCTTGAGTTACGTCGTCTTCTTTGTGACTATAACCATTAAAGGTGCGCAAATAGTACACATAGCCAACTAAAAAAAAGGCCAACAGCACCAATGCATGTGGCTTAATATCTTGTAGAAGCTTTTTAAAGTTCATATCGCAAATATAGGGTGCTACGCCCAAGAAAGGTATACCCTCAAATCATTTTTTTCATGTAAATTGCCCAACAATTGTGTCAGACAAAGCAGCTAAAATACTGCACTTAAATGCGAGCGACTCGGGCGGTGCCTTTGTGTTTGCGGAAAACCTCATTAAGGGTTTAAGCGCATGCTCACCTTATGTTGGCCACCATGCCTTGTACAGTGGCGCAGCTCAGAACATTAATTTGTTTAATCGCCCGCGCTTGCACAAGAGCTTTGCTTTCGGACAACACGCCGCTGAAAAATTCAAACTCTTATGGCATGAAAAAGACAGCAGTGTGCGGTTCAAGTTTTCAATGTCAGAATCAGGCATGCCATTAAAGGCCCTTAAGGCATTGTGCGAACCTTATGACCTTATCCATTTACATTGGATCAATAAAGGCTTCATTCGTTTAGAAGATTTAAAGGCGATGAATAAACCATTGGTATGGACTTGCCATGATGCTTGGCCTTTTACAGGCGGTTGTCATTTGCCCAATACTTGTAAGCAGTATGAGCAATCTTGCGGCCATTGCCCAATGCTCAAGCACCCCAATGCGAATGATTTATCTGCCAAGGTTTTAAGCGCAAACAAGCGCTGTATCCGCAATTGAATTTACATTTGGTGAGTCCGAGTCTATTCATGCAATCGCAAATTGAACGTTCTAGCCTTGGCAAAGCACTTCCACATACTTGCATTCCTAACGGCATAGATACTGCACTCTTTGCACCTGATTTAGAGCGTTCTTCAGAACGATTTACCATTGGTTTTGTAGCGGCCAATTTAAATGACCCCAATAAGGCATTGCGCCGTTTGATTGAAGCACTGTCCTATTTACCAGCAGATTTTGATTACCAATTATTACTGGTAGGACAACAAAAACAAGCCTTTGATTTTAGCTTGCCTGAGCATTGCGAAATCATACAAAATGCCAACAGCAAAACCGCTATGATAAATGCATATCAGCGCATGGATGCTTTGGTCTGCAGTTCTAGCATTGAAACCTATCCGACTACCTTGATGGAAGGCTTTAGTTGTGGGGTGATGGGTTTTGGATTCGAAGTGGGTGGCGTGCCTGAAATACTTAATGCGATGCAAACAAAAGCCATAGCAGCATTTGATACCAAAGCCATGGCGGCGGCCCTTTTAGACTATGCTAACAGCAAGTGCAACAAAATGGCATTGCATGAAAAAGCCCGAACAGTTTTTGATGCACAAATAACCGCCCGGGCCTATTCAAAAATCTATGATCAATTATTGAACCACTAAGGTTTTGACTGTGGTATTATCAGCGTTAATCAATACTTGGTAAACACCTGGGCTCAAAGCTGGCAAAGTCAATGCATGTTGTATTTGACCGGCCAAATCATTTTGTCTGTATACCATTTGACCTAAGGCATTGATGAAACTGATGTTTGAAATGGCAGTTGGACTGTACACATTTAACACTTGATTTGAAGCTATCGGATTAGGGTATAATAAGCCCACTTGAGCAGCGGCTAAATCTGAATGGATACTCGAACCACCACAAGCTGATACAGACACTTTAATTAAACCTGAACGGGTTGAAGCCGCGCCAGAATTGGTTCTACCGCAAGCAACTATGCCGTTGTTACCATGCAATGCCATGCCTTCAATAAACTCATCGTAACTCGCATTCAAACGGGTTACAAATTGGCCGTTGCTGGCAAAGTTAGCATCGAATTGCCCATTGCTTGAAAACTTAGCTATGTAAAATGACTTCATCGCATTGTACAACAAATGACCGCCCAAGTATAAGCTCCCTTGACAATCTTCATCAATCTGATTGAAACTGCTTAAGGTAGATAGATTGTCTGTATATACACCAGAGTTTGCGAATCCATTTAAAGGATTGCCAGATAAATCAAAAGCAGCCATGAGGGCGTTGTTATTGGCACCGTTCAAATGGAAACCACAAACCACTAAAGATTGATTGCGCAAACAAACATCATACAAAGTGGTTGGATTAGCGGATTGAGCAACCGTTGCATAACCCAAATTATTAAATGAAGTTTTAAGCTGACCAGTGGTATCCATTAAGGCGATTAACCCTTCTGGAGTGCTCACATTGGTACTCACGCCTGTAACGGCTAACAAGTGATTATTTTCATTGTAATCAATACTGAAAAGTCTATCGCCATAATTGGAGCTGTTAATGCTTGCAACACCACCAAATCCAAACGTTTGATCAACAACACCATTGGCAGAAATTTTCCAAACTGCCGCTCTTACAATTGTATTCACTGTAACATATCCTGCGGCATAAATGGTTCCATTTGAAGCAACATCCATGGCCCAAACATCCATATTAGATTGATTGGAATTGATGATCAAAGTACCAGCATTCCCAAAAGATAAATCACTGGTACCATTACTGTTCAATTTAGCCACATAGCCTCTGAAATAGGGG
>JAURIG010000135.1 GCA_030832905.1 Bacteroidota bacterium | reverse complement strand
TAGCACTCTTCAAACAGCGCATTTCACATGCGATCGTATTGGTGCAAACCACCACGGAGCACCCTAAAGCCAATGCGTTTGAAGATGCTTTGTCTATTGCCGCAGGGGTGCAAAATATGTATTTGGGTTTAAGTGACTACGAGCAAGTGGGCGCTTATTGGAGCACTGGCTTATGTAACAATCACCCAGAAATGAAACAGCATTTACAATTAAGCGCTTCAGAATCCATGTTGGGCTATTTTATTGTAGGCATGCTTGATCAGAAACGCACAGATGCCAAACGACCTTCAGTTGATTCACACATTCAATACTTGTAAAGCATGCTGTTTAACTCCATACCATTTGTTGTTTTTGCGTTTTTGTTTTTTGGCTTATGGCCACTACTTAAGCAGCAAAATACAGCGCGTTGGTTATGGATTACCCTCATGTCTTTTGTGTTTTACGCATGGTGGGATTGGCGGTTTTTATTTCTGTTAATTGGCACTGGGAGCTTAGATTATTTTTGTGGCAAAGCCATGTTGAGATGGCCTAAAGCCAAGGCTGTTTTTTTGTACTTGTCTGTGCTTACCAATTTGGCATCTCTTTTAGTATTTAAATATTCACTTTGGTTAGCGGAGTTATTGGATTTAGGCTTGCAGCAATTGGGCATCAACGCGGAATTAAGTCAACACATTCCTGCCTTTACCTTGGTCTTACCTGTGGGCATCAGTTTTTACACTTTCAATTCTTTAAGTTACACCATAGATATTTACCGCAATAAAGCCCAACCTGCCAAAAATCTTTTGCATTTTATGGCCTTTATTGCCTTCTTTCCTCACTTAGTGGCGGGCCCCATCATCAGAGCCAAAGAGGTGTTGAATCAATTGCTCAAAGTGCCTGCTATCAATAGGCTTGAGCAAGTGAATGGTTTGAAATTGATTTTGTGGGGCTTGTTTCAAAAAATGGTTTTGGCAGACAATATTGCCATTATGGTGAATGATCAATTTACCGCTGTGACTACCCACGCGAGCGCCTTTTCTTGGTGGTATACCATGCTCGGATTTTCTTTGCAAATCTATTTTGATTTTAATGGTTACAGTACCATTGCCAGAGGCTTGGCCAAATGGTGTGGCATACATTTTAAATGGAATTTTAACCATCCATATTTAGCAGCAAGTTTCAGCGAATTTTGGCAACGTTGGCACCGATCATTGTCAAGTTTTTTCAGAGATTATGTATACATTCCTTTGGGGGGTAATCGTTGCAGTCCATTGCGCAATCTCTTAAACAGATGGATCACCATGTTGTTAAGTGGCTTATGGCATGGCGCTAATTTAACCTTTTTAGTATGGGGTGGCTTGCATGCCGCCTTCTTGAGTCTCGAATCTTTGTTGTTCAAAGTCAAGCGTTTCAAATACCCAATAGTCGTGAGTATTGGTGCCCTCTTAGCTTGGGTGTTTTTTAGAGCAGAACGAGTGTCAGATGCTGCTTATATCATTCAGCAAATGTTCACTTACCATCCTCAAGCCAAAGTCTTTGAAGTGCTTAAAAATTCAGCAACTGTTTGGATTGTCATTGGCTTGTGCATTGAAACTTTTCCATGGTATAAAAGCTACTTTAAATGGCGCAATCTGCCATGGATTCAAATTGGTTTTTGGGCAAGTATTGCTTGCGCTTGTATCTTGTTTAGGGGTCCTGTTCAATCCTTTATTTATTTTCAGTTTTGATGCATCAAAGACTACATAGCGCTCGCCAACAACTCATAGGCATAATTCTATTAATGCCCTTGTTGTTTGTAGTGTTCAAATGGGCCTTGCCAAGTTTGCCTTCTAACCCCATGTTGAAAGAAGCTTTTTGGTCTAAAAAGGTTGATGCCGATTCAAGTTATGATATTGTTTATATTGGTGATTCAAGGGTATACAGAGGCATAAATCCTGAACTGGTTTTCAAACAAACCCAATTAAAAGGTTTGAATTTTGGGTTTAGTTCTGCGGGCTTAAGTGCAGAGATGATTCAAATAGGCCAACAGCATCTGTCTGCTAAAGGCGCGCGTTGTTTGTTGATAGCTGTTTCGCCCAATGCGTTGTTGTTTTCAACCCATAACAATGGCCATTATCATCAACTCATGCAGCAGCCAACAGTTGATCGTTACCTACAAGCCACACTCTATCCAAGCTTGCAAACCCTGCATGCTTATGCCATTTCGGATTTTGTCAAATTGAGAGCCGGTGAGGCCTACTATGAAACCTTTCATTTAGACAACGGCTTTGTCTACTCCAATCATTTACCATACGATTCAAGTGCAGCCTTATACCAATATCAAACGCAATTGAGCAAAAATGCCATAGATACTGCCCAGGCATACAACTTAATCAAGACATTCAGAAATTTACAAGCTCAAGGCTTTAAAATAGTCCTTACCCGAATGCCAAGTTCATGGGCTATGCGCCAATTGGAAGACCGCTTAAGCAAAGGGTTTATAGACCGCTGGCTGGCTCAAGCGCAATCACACGGTTTGACGTATTTGCATTTGCCCATCGGACCTTATCACAGTTACGATGGCAGTCATTTGGATGGCGCCTCCGCTAGCACCTTGAGCAAGGTCATTGGCGATTCGTTACAGCGCATTTGTAAACCTCGTTATAGACAGGTACTTTTGCGTTAAGCTTTTAATGCAATGAAACAATTTTTTCTTACACTCGGATTGGCTTTTGCTTTTGCTACTGCCTTCGCACAAAATGGGGTTTTAGATGCCAATTTTAATTCAACAGGCATAGTCAATAATGCTGTTGGCTCAGCCAATGCTATTGCAGTTGATCCTTCGGGCAATACTGTTGTATGTGGTCACGACAGGAATTCCTCCACTAAAAATGTTTACGTATACAGGTATAACAGCAGTGGGCAATTGGATAATACTTTTGGTGTTGCTGGCGCGGTTACGTTTGATTTAAACACTGATTACGATTATGGCCGTTGCATAAAAGCTTTGCCTAATGGCAAATATTTAATTTGTGGTCAGAATTCTGTTGGCTCCTATTTCAGAGGCTATATAGCCAGATTAAATGCCAATGGTACTTTAGATTTAAGCTTTGGCACCTCAGGTAAGTTGATCATTGATCCCATTCAAACCAATTTAGATATTTGGAGCATGGATGTGGCCAGTAATGGGACGATTTATGCAGCTGGTTATATTTCAGTGAGTTCTTTTGTTAAAGCAGCTGTTTGGAAAATCTCTGCCAATGGTGTACTTGATCAGAATTTTGGCACATTGGGCACTTCTAATGTTAACAGCTCTATTTATAACGATAGACTTTACAGTATAGATTACAATGAAAATAATCATTTATTAGCCGTTACAGGCGTGAGTACCAACGTGAGTACTCCAGAAGGGTTAATCGCCTTAATGGATACCACTGGTCAACTTAAAACTTCATTTAATACTATTGGGTATAAAACAATT
>JAURIG010000134.1 GCA_030832905.1 Bacteroidota bacterium | reverse complement strand
GCAAAAGTAAGATAAAAAAAAATCCCTGACAAATAATTGTCAGGGATTTTAATAGAATCTAATTGAATTAGTTCAAAATGAATTTGGTTGAAGCTGAGAAACTACCAGCAGTCATTGTGCAAGAATACACACCTGAAGACATGCCTGAAGTTGGAACAGCTACATCGAAGTTACCAGCACTGTAGTCACCTGAAATGGTTTTAACCAATTTACCAGTAACATCATACACTGAAATTACAACAGTTTCGTTGTTCTTCAATTGAACTGGAACAAATACTTCATTAGCACTTCTGCTTGGATTAGGGTATACATTACCTAAAGCATTGCCGTTAGCATCACTGTTTTTAACCCCCAATGTGTTGGTAGTTAAATGGTAATCAGTTCCATCAAAAATGGTATTAGTGAACACTGTACCTGGCAAGTATGATTTCCAAATGCTAATAGTTTGACCGTATACCAATTGGAAATTAGTGATCACAGCATTGTTTTGAGCTGTTTGAACTGAATTGTCAACAGTTACACCTGTTTTGCTGTACAATCTTACACCATAAAGGTTATATTTTTTATTCCAAGTTGAACCATTGTAAGCAATACCAGTATCACCTAATGTTGGCTTCTTCATTGGCTTGAAGGTGATGGTATGACCAATCAACATAGAATTTGGACTTGCATCGTTTGCAGTGATGTTAACACCCACTGGCGCTTGAATATTTCTACCAAAGAAAGAGGTTTGAGCACCATTTAAGCTAATGCTATCAGCCCATTGTTTAGTTAAGAAGATCGTATCCGTTTTGAAAGCCGCAGAGTTTAATCTTGTTTTAGGATTGTAGTTGGCAATTTTAGGACAAGAGTAGTAATAAGATTTGTTGGGATCTGATTGGTAAAAATAAGCTTTGTTGTCTAAACCATCTGGTTTGAAGTACTGGATGAATACAGTATCAACAATGGCTACATTTTGATTGCCCACTTTCATTGAATCCGCAAATCTTACATAGAATTGAGTAAAACGGATTGAATCCCAAGAGTAAGAATTAAATTTAGAAAAACGAGCTGGGTTATTTTCAAACACTTCGTCTCTAGCATCGTTGATTCTACCTAAAATGTGGAAACCAGTTTTGTACTTGCTACCATCATCGTATACAGTATACAAATTGGTGTCAGGTTGAATAAAGTAAACTGAACTGGCTAAACCAGAACCGTTGAAGTCATTGTAAGCGTTAGCATAATCAAACCAACCTGTTCCGATGTCTCTTTTGGAAGAAGTTTTTTGATTGTCATTTTTAACCACAATTTTAAACTGTGGGTAATTGTGATTGATTTTTTCTTGAACTTGAGCTTGTACTGATAAGAGGCTCAATCCAAGAATACTGAGTAGAATTCTTTTCATAACGTGTTGTTTATTACTTTTGAGTTTAGACGCCAAAATTAATACGAATGCTGCAGTAAAGGAAAAAATTTAACAGAAAAATAAAAATAAATTCATAAACTACTGTATGTCAATTAATTAATATTAAATATCACCCAACATCGGGCGCAAAGTAATTTGTTCCATCACCATGCTGGAGCGATTTTCCCAAGCCATCAAAATGGCGTTAGCTATGGCTTCTGTTTGGATAAATCTCGACGCCGGCAAATCAGTTCCTTGCCATGAATCTGTTAGCGTTGGCCCAGGCAATACCGCTGAAACTGCAATGCCTTGACTCATTAATTCTGCCCTTAACACCCTTGTAAAACCTAGAAGCGCATGTTTACTAATACAATAGGAAGAGCCGTTAGCGTATGCTTTTTCACTTGCAGTTGAACAGATATTGAAAACATATCCTCCCTTGGCTAAATTGGGTATTAGTCTTTTGGTTAAATAATAGCTCGCATTTAAATTCAAGGCCATTTGCAATTCAAAATCCTCATCGCTTTCTTGAGCAATAGCACCAGGCAGAAACACGCCTGCATTATTGATTAATACATCAATACTTTCAATTTGTTGAAGTATGATTTGAGCTGTGTCTAAAACCACTTGTTTTTGACTCAAATCAGCCATTAAAACAGTTAAATTTTGACCATATTGATCTTGCAATGGTGATAATTGGCCTATAGATCTTGAAATTGACAATACCTTAAACCCTTGATGTAAAAATCTTTCAACAAGGGCTAAGCCTATACCTTTTGAACCTCCTGTAATAACAGCTGTTTTTTGCATGTTCAAACTTAATCTTTTAAATGCGCTTTTGCAAACTGTATTGTGGACAAAGCCTTTATATTTCATTGATATCCAAAACAATTTATAATTATCTTTACGGCCATCAAATAAAGTATGGGGCATAATTACTTTTACTACTTCGGTCACTACTTGTTATTCTTAAAGAGTATGGTCTCGAAGCCTGAAAAAACAAGTATTTTTTTCAAACGAATACTTGATGAAATGTACAAAATTGGTGTAGGCTCCCTCCCAATTGTAGCCATAACTTCTCTATTCATTGGAGCTGTAACCACTGTTCAAACTGCTTATCAGTTAGTAAGTGGGTTTATTTCTAAGACCGTTATAGGCACGATAGTATCAGACAGCACCATGTTGGAATTAGGCCCAACCATTACTTGTTTAGTCTTATCTGGTAAAGTGGGTGCCCACATCGCATCTGAGATTGGCAATATGCGCATCAGCGAACAAATTGATGCTTTAGAAGTGATGGGAATAAATGCTTCAGGATACTTAGCCTTGCCCAAAATTTTAGCAGGTCTAGTAATGATTCCTATGTTGAACTTTATCGCTATAACCCTTAGTATTTATGGTGGTTATATGGCTGGAGAGTGGTCTGGAATTTTAACACATCAAGAATTCGTAACTGGCGCAAGAGATACCTTCAAAGGCTTTACCGTTTTCTTTAGTACCACCAAGGCCTTTACATTTGCATTCATTATAACTTCCATAAGCAGCTATCAAGGCTATTATACCACTGGCGGTGCATTAGGGGTTGGTGAATCAAGTACAAGAGCGGTTGTATACAGTTCAGTGATGGTTCTATTTTTTGATTACATCTTAGCCGAAATTTTATTGTAGTATGATAGAATTGATTCACGTAGATAAAAGTTTTGAAGGCAGACAAGTCCTTTTCGATGTCAATACCGTTTTCCAAAGTGGTAAAAACAATTTGATCATTGGTGCAAGTGGCGGAGGTAAAAGTGTACTTATGAAATGTATGGTTGGCCTTGAAAAACCTGAAAATGGCCAAATACAATTTGATGGCAGAGACTTATTGGCCTTAGAAGATCAAGCACTCAGAGATGTTAGAAGAGAAATTGGCATGTTGTTTCAAGGCACTGCTTTGTTTGACTCATTAACAGTCGAAGAAAATATTGCTTTCCCATTGCAGATGTTCAGTAAAATGACTGCAGAAGAACGCCGTGATCGAGTTAATTTTTGCTTGAAGCGGGTTAACCTTGAGAATATCAATAAAAAATACCCTGACGAAATCAGTGGAGGCATGAA
>JAURIG010000133.1 GCA_030832905.1 Bacteroidota bacterium | reverse complement strand
TTTTTAAATCATCCCCATGCAATTCCCAAAAGAACTTGACCTTGCGTAGCATTTTGACCTGACCCATGTACTCAGACTTCTGAGTCCCAAGGTCAATAATTCTGTATAAACGAGCTAAATGCGACCCTACGGGTGCTAATTTAAACTCTCTCTTGTCTGAATTTGTGCCTGTCACAATCATTGTTTCCCCCCAAAAATATTAGAAAAATCATCCACAATAGCAGTCAATACTAGATTAGCCCTACGCTTGTTAGGGAGTCCGCAATGAAACCTAATTAGGTCAACTTCTGCCAATGTCAACATATCACCATCCTCTGCCTTATTGAGTGCTATCTCAAGGCGTTCTTGGTCTTTTAATTGCTCTGCGTGTAATTCCTGTAAGTCATCCATAATTTCTCCAAAAGTAAACAGCTTATGCTGTACTGATATATTAAGCCAAATTAAATAAATGTGCAAACTATTTGATATGGCGTTGTATTTTTGTTAAACTTGCTTAATGAAGAAAAGAATGTTTACCGATACGCAAATTATCGAGTTACTGGGCGGGCCAACAAAAATAGCCAAAATCTGCAAAATTAGCGTACCTGCCGTATCTATGTGGAAAAACACAGGGATTCCAGCAGATAAGATGGTCTATTTAGGGGCTTTGTTGGAACAGGAAAGCAAGGGATTGGTAACCCGTAAAGACTTATTTCCTGAAAGTTACCATTTGATATGGCCTGAGTTGCGTTGATTTAGTGTTATACTGTAGGGGCAGATTAGACACCTGCTTAGCATTTAACTCGAAGCCATGAGACCCTTTTGGGTTGTTCTGAGCGTTTAGTAAATGTTTTCGAGTCATTTATTAAGCGGTGTCGACTTAGAACAACCTAAAGGGGTTTTTCTATTTCTGCCACCCGAAACGACAGGGTGTTAGAAAAAGTCGGGGATGGGCTAGAGGCCGATGGAGATTCAGCATCGGAGCGAGGGTCGACACCTGCGATAGCCGCCAAGATACTGGGTCAAGCCAGCTTGGGTAGAGTCGTTACTCGATACATCTCTTGACAATATCGCCACTTTTGGCGTTGGTCGTTCTATGGGAAAAGAGCTTGCAACAATAAGTTATATAAAAGTTACATTAACTGACTTTATGTAACATATATAACCCATAGGGAAAGTACCTATATACCTTATAATTAAGTTTACTTAACCTACAGCCTTTACGGGGGATTATGAGTGCTTGGCTAATTATTGTTACAGGACTAATTTATGCCTATATTGGGTGCGAACAAGCCCTAAAAGGGAATGTGCCTATGGCAGTTGTATATAGTGGGTATGCGTTTAGTAATGTAGGACTTTATATACTTGCAACAAAATAGGGGGATGTGTGGATTTTGAAAAGTTTTGGATTAATTGGCCCAAAAAGGTCGCAAAGAAAAAAGCTGAGATTGCTTGGAAAAGATTGACTGACCTTGAAAAGCGTGAAGCCTTAGAAGCCTTGCCAAAGCATCTTAGACATTGGCAACTTAAACGAACCGAAATAGACTATATCCCGTACCCTGCCAGTTGGTTAAACGCTGCACGATGGGAAGATGTTTTAGATATGACCCCAATTAAACAAAAGGTTGATAGGTCATGGATGTTTAGCCAAAAAG
This sequence comes from Bacteroidota bacterium, assembly GCA_030832905.1. GTDB lineage: Bacteria > Bacteroidota > Bacteroidia > NS11-12g > UBA955 > JABMMZ01. The sequence continues at coordinate 1,856 of JAURIG010000133.1, read as the reverse complement.
GGATTGAGAACAAAGCTAAAGAACTAGGAGTATTAGGTAACGGGTATGACAGTTACGAAACTTTAAAAAAGAAGTGCATGATGCGAATGGGGATGGAAATAGATTGAAAGTGCTAATTGCGTGTGAATATTCGGGGCGTGTTAGAGATGCTTTTGCACAATTGGGTCACGATGCTTGGTCTTGCGACATATTGCCAACTGAAACCAAAGGTAATCATTACGAAGGTTCGGTGCTAGACATTCTTGATAATGGCTGGGATTTAATGATTGCCCACCCGCCATGTACATATTTATCAAATGCTGGTGCTAGGTTTTTATATCCAAAAGGTATTTTGAACCAAGAAAGATTAACAAAAGGTTTGGCTACAAAAGAGTTTTTTATGGCTCTTTACAACGCAAATATACCCAAGATAGCTATTGAAAATCCCATACCATCAAAGGTATATGGTTTGCCACAATATTCGCAAACAATTCAGCCTTATGAATATGGTCATCCATTGCAAAAAAGAACTTGTTTATGGCTAAAAGATTTGCCAAAATTAGTGCCCACCAATATTGTTGAAGAACGCCAAAGCACTAAAGTGGCTGGTAATTGGTTTAACAAAGGTGGTAAAGACCGCCAAAAAGAAAGGGCTAGAACTTTTGAAGGAATCGCAGCAGCAATGGCAGAACAATGGGGAGCATCAATACCAATGTGCAGTACGGCAGTTATGTAAATGGCGTAATCAATGGGGGTTAGCAAAGTTTAGGGAATACCTATCAAAACATAAACTTGATAGTAATTTACTAAATGGCTTTGCAGACCAATGGACTAAAGGTAACAAAGGTAATCAGGGGGAATGGATTGATTAGGCAAGTTTTAATAACTGACCAAATGCGTGAAATAGCTCACAAAAAAGCTAAAGAAATGGGCAAGTTGCGTCACAGTATTACCGAAGGAAGCGGTAATATATTTGGTTTTTTAGGTGAATATGTTGCTTGGTCTTTGATAGGCGGCAAAATTGCCAACACGCATGAATACGATTTGATTTTGCCTGACGGCAGGACTGTTGATGTTAAAAGCAAACGCACCAAAGTTGCACCTCAACCACATTACGAATGTTCAGTTTATGCCTACAACACTAGACAAGCGTGTAATTTTTATTGTTTTGTTAGGGTTAGTGAATTGATGGATAAAGCATGGATTGTTGGAATGATTGATAAAAACAAATTTTTGCAACGGGCCACATTTATTAAAAAAGGCACACTTGATGGAAATAATAATTTTAAAATTATGGATGATTGTTTTAACTTAAAAATTCAGGAGTTGGATGACGCTGAATACATTGTTAAATGCACTTTTTAGGGGGAAATATGGAAATAGATATTCAAGAAGTTTTTAATAAACTTGACAGTATTAAAGAAGAATACAGTTGGGCTAAAGGCAGGCTTGCTGGTTTAGAATCATCAAAAAGCAGCGTTAAATCAATTATGATGAAAAAAAGTTCAGAGCAATCGCTTGGCGGTCAGGAGCGGGAAGCCTACGCATCTCAAGAATACCAAGACCATTGTGATTTAATTGACGAATTTACCGCCAAAGAAGCTTTGCTAAAGTTAGAAATTTCTATTGCTCAAATGAAGTTTGAAGCGTGGAGAAGCGAACAAGCCACTAACCGCAACATTGAAAGACTAACACGATGAGAGATTATGCAGAAGTTTTCTTGGACATTACCCGTACTATTAAACGGGTGCATGAACTTAAACTTAAAAATGACCATACCGAAGCCTATTTGTTAAGCTGCGATATAACAGACTACGCCCAAGAACTAGAAGATATATTGCAAAAAGATGCAAACATTCAATGAACAAAAAGGATAA
>JAURIG010000132.1 GCA_030832905.1 Bacteroidota bacterium | reverse complement strand
TCTGCTCTTCGTTGAGATAGGTCAATGTTGTAATCGTATGATGAACGACAGTCAGTGTGTGAACCTAACTCCATTCTTAACTTAGGATATTTCACCAATAATGGTAAAATCTTTTCGTCAATGGTAGCAGCCGCATCTGGTCTGATATTAGCTTTGTCTAAGTCATAATAGATAGGCACAGTCATGATAATGATTTGTGACTTCAAACAAAAATCTTGCTTCAATACGGTAGAGTTTTTAATGCCTTTAGTAGTTCTTTGAACTGGTGTAGCATCAAAGTAGTATAACTCTCTGTTTTCACAGCTGATTTCGTAGTTGGTCTTTTCTTTCAAACGGATTTTACCGTAGTAACCTTTATCATCGGTTTTGACAACAATCTTAGTAGAGTCTTTATCGTTGGTAATGGTCAATACTGAATTCTTTAATGGTTTTGACAAATTATGAGATTTGTCATTTGGTTCAGGCAAGCACTCATATACATACCCTTCTAGTTCGATTACTAAAGGTGAAATATTGAATTCCCAAATGTCGAAGTTTCCTTTACCACCTTGTCTGTTCGAAGTAAAGAAACCGTGGTCAGGGTTGGTGTTGTCGAAGGTCATACCGTAATCATCACCACCACTGTTCAATGGTGCTCTTAAGTTTTCTGGAGCAGTCCATTCGGTACCGCTGCCTTCAACCATAAAGATATCTAAACCGCCCATACCTAAATGGCCATTAGAAGAGAAGTATAAAGCATTGGTATGCGGATTAACGCCAGGGAACATTTCATCTTTGGCCGTATTAACAGATTTACCTAAGTTGAAAGGTTCGCCCCAAGACTTAGCTCTTTTGTTGTAAGTTACACACCAGATATCGTACCCACCTTCACCACCTTCGCGGTTACTAGAGAAATAAAGGGTATTACCATCGTTAGACAATGCTGGGTGACCATAGTCAAAAGAATCATCCACACAGAAACCTAACATTTGCTCTTCAGCCCATTGGGTTTCACTCATTTTAGCTTGGAATAATTTACAAGTCTTAGATTTACCATCAGAACCATTACATTGGGTGTAGTAAATCGTACTGTATTTTCTGTCAAAGGCAGATGAACCATCGTTGTATTTGGTATTTACTGTACCTAAAACCAATTCAGGTGGTGACCACGTTTTAGCCGCATTTCTTTTTGAACCTTTCTTGGCTCTGATCAACCACAAATCAGAATAACTGTTACCGGTTAATCCATATATTTTCTTTTTAGCTACACCACCCTCACGGTCAGTGCTGAAATACAATACATCGTCTTTTTTGCTAGCAATCATTGGGCTGTATTCCATGCCCTTGGTGTTAACTACTTTTAAGTTGCTCACTTTGAAACGGCTGTTAGGCGCTTCTTTTTCCCAATTGTCTGCAGAGTCAATGGCAGCGATTTTCATCAATGCACGCTCATCGTTAGGCACTTGTTCTAAATATTTCTTGAAGTATTCTCTGGCTTCGCGACGAGAGTCTGCGTTTTTGCCGCCTGATACTTTCATGCTCATCATACCGATTTGGTAAAGGGCTTCCGTATTTTTTGGATCTTTCTTTAATACTTTTTCGTAAGCTTTTAAGGCTTTTTCGTATTCATTGGCCATTCTGTAGCAATAAGCTGCTTCTTCTCTAGCCCTAGCTTGGTCTTCTTTAGCGGTTGGGCCTTTAACTTTTGGGCCTAAAATCGTGTAAAGATCAGCTGCGATTTTGTATTGCATTCTGCTCTTTGCCTCATCTGCTTTAGACAAACTTGAACCTGCACAGCCTGTGAACAACATGGCTACAGACAAGATAGCAGCGCTAAAAAATAGGGTAAGTTTATTCATGTTTTATTTTGCCTTTTATACTTGTAAACATACAAACCTAAAGGAAATTAACTGATTTTACAAAAAATTTGAGGAGAAAAATGCCTGTTTTTTAAAATTGTTTTAAAAAAAACAGGGTTCAATAATAAAACTTAATTGCTTGTATTGTAGGCTTCTACTGCCAGTTTTACACTGCCATGTTGGGTCAAAAGCGACTGGGCTTGCTCATAGGCTAAGCCAGTTTGTTCCATTACCATTCGGGTACCGCGATCAATGAGTTTATTGTTTGACAATTGCATATTGACCATTTTACTGCCTTGAACCTTGCCAATCTTAACCATAGCTGTGGTGGTCAGCATGTTTAAAATCAATTTTTGAGCGGTTCCAGATTTCATTCTTGTACTGCCCGTTATGACTTCAGGTCCTACTTCTACTTCAATTGGATATTGAGCCACGGCACCAATTGCTGAGGCATGATTACAGCATATACAAGCCGTTTGAATGCCCAAGGCATTGCAGGCTTCGAGGCCACCGAGCACATAAGGGGTTTTTCCGGAGGCTGATATTCCAACGACAATATCCTTTTGATTGATTTGATAGGCTTGCAAATCTTTTATGGCTTGCTGGGTGTCGTCTTCAGCAAATTCAACGGCTTTTCGAATGGCTGAGTCGCCCCCTGCTATAATCCCAACTACCATTCCATGGGGCACGCCATAGGTTGGCGGACATTCACTAGCATCGAGTATACCCAAACGCCCGCTGGTGCCTGCACCTATGTAGAATAGTCTTCCACCAGCATTGAATGAGGCAACAATGGCGTCAACCAAAACTTGAATTTGAGGCAAAACTTGATTAACCGATTGCGCCACAGTTTGGTCTTCGGTATTGATGGCTTTGAGGACCTCTGCGGTTGATAATTCTGATAAATCAGGGTATAGTGAATCTTTTTCTGTGCTGATCATGTCAACACAAAAGTAAGGATTTAAGGTTTAGAGTTTTACCCGTTTTACAAACAACAATCTTTGACTGTAATAGGCTTCTTTGGTATGGGATACAATTACGCCAGATTGCACAGATGCATGGATAAAGAATATGGTATCTGATTGCATATGTGTTACAATGCCTACGTGGCCAACGGTTTCCGTATTGGCTTGTCTGCCGTTAAAGAAGATTAAGTCGCCTTTTCGGGCGTGGTTAAAACTGACGAACTGACCATTCGTGGCAATAGCGCCTGATGAATTGGGCAATGACACTCCAAATTGCTTAAATACGTGATTGACCAGGCCAGAACAATCAAAACATTGCGGTGGGTTAGCCCCATAACAATAGGGTTTTTTGAGGTATTGACTGGCCCATTGTATCAATGAATCTGTTTTAAAAGAGTCATTCACAATGCCTGATTGAACAGTATTGAATGATTGATTTTCGGGTTGCACAAGCGTAGCGCTCAGCAACACAAAACAGAGTAAGGAAGCGGCAAAGACTTTGAAAGGTCTTTTTAGATTAATAACGGTATGTGTCTTTCTTGAATGGACCATTCACTTCTACACCAATGTAGTCAGCTTGCTCTTTATCAAGTTTTTCAAGCTTAGCACCGATGTGAGCTAAGTGTAAAGCTGCCACTTTTTCGTCAAGGTGTTTAGGCAATACGTATACTTGTTTTTCGTATTAATCGCT
>JAURIG010000131.1 GCA_030832905.1 Bacteroidota bacterium | reverse complement strand
ACGAAACCCATATCAGTCATTTCACCCTAGATGAAGCCATTGCGTTGGCACACGAGTTACAAATACCACAAGTCTATTTGACGCATATTAGTCATCAATTGGGCTTGCATGGGCAAGTGCAAGCGACTTTACCTGCAGGTATCAGTTTAGCATATGATGGACTTGAAATTTTAATGGATTAAACCCTCATACAAAGTTTTCCAAGCGGAACTAACTGCAGTGTTTTCGTAGTTTTTGAGGGCGGTCAATTGTCCGTTTTCGGCTATTTTAGTTCTCAATTCAGGATTTAGAATTAATTGAGACAATGCCTCAGCAAATGACGGAGCATCGTGAGCAATTAAACAATCTTTATCTTTTTCTACAGTCAATCCATTAGCACCAATTAACGTTGTAACGACGGCTTTACCTTCCATCATGGCTTCAATGGTTTTCATGCGGATACCGCTTCCGCTGTTCAATGGCACAACTAAAATGCCTTTGTCTTTGGCAAATTCATTGGCAGATTCAACTTCGCCTTGTACATGGAAATGTGTTGTATTCCATTTGAAATAGCGATCAGGCATGCCTTTGCCTGCCATATAAAAATGAACCGAAGGATGTTGTTTGTGCACTATAGGCCAAACCTCTGATTGGAACCATTCCATTGCTTCCTGGTTAGGCATCCAATTCATGTACGCCAAATGGTAAAGGGTATCATTAGGACTTATAGTTGTTTCATGATTGGCAACAATACCACCGGGTAATTGTAGTAATTGGGCTTTAAGGCCCCAGGTTTGACAGTCTTTGAGGTCAATAGGCGAAATGCAGACGATTGCCTCAAATCGCTTGCTTATAGTAGTTTCAAAGGTCTTTAATCGTTTTGCTAGAAGTTTTAAATACCAACGCTTAATTGGATTCTTAGTGGTTTGAGCCAGTAATTCCCAAATTTTATATTCAATGTTATGGCTTCTGTAAATACAAGGCGTGCTATTTTTCCCGACTCCTTTTTGGGTTTGTATCCACTGAACATATTGTGTAACAAACAAGCTCTCAAAATGGATCAGGTCAAATTGTTCTTGGTCAATAGTTGATTGAATTAACTGAGTGAAACCATTGTCAGTGAATCGTTCTATATGGTAGGAGCGCTTTGAAAACAAATTTAACAGCGCTTTGAAGGCGGATAAACTAGTGTCTATTTCATAGGTTTTAACCTCTTTACAAAATGAAAAGGCCTTTTGAATGGTAGCGGCGTCTACAAAATGTTTTTTGGTGTTAAGAGTAACAAAGTGAATTTCAATCCCTAATTGACTTAAACCCAGCAACATATTATAAGTTGCTATTGCGCCGCCATCTTTGAGTGGCCATGGTACTCTATTGCCTATGACTAAGACTTTCAAACGCTTCAAATTTAACCAAAATCTGAAGTCATCAGGAATTTTTAAAAAATATTTTGTTTTTAATCATTATTCATTACCTTTGCAGTCCTATTTTTAGAAAATGGCAAATCACAAATCATCGATCAAAAGGATCAGACAAACTGAAGTTAAGAACGAAAGAAACCGTTACCAACACAAAACCACTCGTAACTTGGTAAGAAAACTTCGTGAAACAACTGATAAATCTGCAGCTGCTGCATTGTATGTAGAAACAGCTAGTATGTTAGATAAATTAGCTAAGCGCAATGTTATCCACAAAAACAAAGCTTCAAACTTGAAGTCTAGTTTGTCTGTGCATGTTAACAGCTTGAAATAACAAGACATTCCCACATGGGACAAGCCTCCGGAAACGGGGGCTTTTTTTGTTTATATCCCTGCTATAATTTTTGTATTTTTGTAGCTCGAATAGTAAATTATTGATTATGGCAGATATTTTTGAAAAAGTAATTAAGAACATGGGCCCATTGGGTTCACACATTAAGGAAGCTCACGGGTATTTCACATTCCCAAAACTAGAAGGTGATATTGGACCAACAATGGTCTTCAATGGCAGAGAAAAATTAAACTGGAGCTTAAACAATTACTTAGGTTTAGCCAATCATCCAGAAGTAAGAAAAGCTGATGCTGATGCAGCAGCTCAATACGGTTTAGCTTACCCAATGGGTGCTCGTTTAATGAGTGGGAACAGTACATACCACGAACAATTAGAAAATGAATTGGCTGCATTTGTGGTAAAGAAGATTCAATCTTATTGAACTACGGTTATCAAGGTGTTGTATCTATCATTGATGCCATGGTTGACAGACATGATGTGATCGTATATGATGCGGAGTCTCATGCTTGTATAGTGGATGGTGTTAGATTGCACCAAGGCCAGCGTTTTATGTTCAAACACAACGATATGGAGAGTTGTGAAAAACAATTACAGAGAGCAACTAGATTGGTTGAGAAATCAGGTGGTGGTATTTTTGTGATCACCGAAGGCGTGTTTGGTATGAGTGGTAACCAAGGCAATTTAAAAGGCATTGTAGCCCTTAAAGACAAATACAGTTTCAGATTATTCGTTGACGATGCGCACGGTTTTGGTACCATGGGTAAACGCGGTTCTGGAACAGCTGAGGAGCAAGGGGTTATTGATCAAGTGGATTTACACTTTTCAACCTTTGCTAAATCTATGGCAAGTATAGGCGCATTTGTAGCAGGTCCTAAAGCCATTTTAAATTTCTTAAGATACAATTTGCGTTCTCAAATTTATGCTAAATCATTACCAATGCCTTTAGTGGTTGGTGCTCTAAAGCGTTTAGATTTGATCAGAACTCAACCAGAATTAAAAGACAACCTATGGAAAATCGTTAATGCCTTACAAGGTGGCTTAAGAGAAGCTGGTTTTGAAATAGGAACCACTTCAACGCCAGTAACCCCAGTAATTTTAAATGGGACTGTTGCTGAATCTACCCACTTGACTTTTGACTTGAGAGAGAACTACGATATATTCTGCTCTATAGTGGTATATCCTGTAATTCCAAAAGGCTTAATCATTCTAAGATTGATTCCTACAGCAGTTCATACCATGGCAGATGTTGAAAGAACCATTGCTGCATTCAAAGACATCAAAGCCAATTTGTTGGCAGGTAAATACCAGCATGATCAATTGGTAAATGCTGCTTTATAAGCCGCTTATCAAATCAATTTAATAAGGTTTATTAAGGTCCATAATTTGCGAATTATGGACTTTTTTTATGGGTATTTTGCAGCCAGTAAAGCGCAAATTCACAGCAGTTTGGTCTTGGTGGTATTGATCATTATTCTGCTCTTTTGGCCTTTGCTTGAATCTCTTTTTACAGGAAAAACCCTTACATTATCGGCACCTCAAACAGTCTTTAATTCGCATTGTTGTCCTAAGCTATTGACAAAACGAAAAGCTTGTAGGCCTTTTAAACCAGAGCAATTAAAGGTTGAAGATTGGATTGATCTAGGTTTTTCAAAGTTTATTGCAGAGAGAATTTTGCGTTATCAAGTCAGGCACCGCATTAAAAATTATAAGGATTTAACTTGTATTTATGGCATAGATACTTTGTTGTTA
>JAURIG010000130.1 GCA_030832905.1 Bacteroidota bacterium | reverse complement strand
TGCATTAATTTAGATGTAAACTAAAATAATTTTAAAACATGTGGCATGTTTACATCCTCAAATGCAACGATGGGTCATATTATACTGGTTGCACTGGAGACATAGAAGAAAGACTTAAACGACATAAAAGTGGAAGTGTTTCTTATACTTCACCCAGATTACCAATAGAATTGGTTTCATATATTTCATTTACTTCGAAATACAAAGCTTATGATTTTGAAAAATATTTAAAATCAGGATCCGGCAAAGCATTTGCAAATAAAAGGCTTATCTAGTGAAGTTCGACATCTAGCCAATTGCCTCTACCTTCGCCCTTCCTAGCCTTGGCGAAGAAGGGCTTCACCAAGTCAACTCCGGGCCTCGGTTGACACAGCCCACACTAAACATTAACTTTGATTTTTGTTCTTCACTCTTTATGCATTAATTTAGATGTAAACTAAAATAATTTTCACCCTCGAGTAAGCTCTATTGTATCAACTAAGCGCGAATAATATGGTTGGTGAATTCTTCTCACTTAGCAGGTAAAACCTGCGGAGAAACTAAGCAAAGCGTTCTCACGACTGTAAGGAGTACAACACCAACCAGATGAGATCACTATTCTTGTTTGGGGTGAAGAACACCCCAAACACAAACAACACTCCTACTTTCACAAAATAAATTCACTTGCCATGCACTTAGCCCTAATTCACTACATTTGTGGTTTAGTATTTTGAAACAGAGTCCAAAATTTGATATCGCCAGCAACATCGCTTATGAAGACAACCATTTTTTGATTGTCAATAAACCGTCTGGGGTATTGGTGCAGGGTGATCATACCGGAGATATGCCATTGAGTGAAATGGCCAAATTGTTTTTAAAGGAAAGAGACCACAAACCAGGTAATGTGTTTTGCGGTGTAACCCACAGAATTGACCGCCCCGTAAGTGGCTTGGTGGTATTGGCAAAGACCAGCAAAGGCTTGTCTAAAATGAATGAATTGTTCAGAGAAGATGGCCTCACTAAAACCTATATGGCTTTAATCAACGGATGTCCGGAACAGAACAAAGCCACCTTGGTTCATTATCTTCGAAAAAATGCTAAAACCCTTAAGGCCGATGTGTTTGACAAACCAGTAGCCAATGCCAAGCTATCAGAATTGGCCTATGAAGTTGTGGAACAAAGAATGCATCAAACATTGATTAAGGTATGGCCAATTACAGGGCGCTTTCACCAAATCAGAGCACAGTTATCAGCCTTTGGTTTCCCGATAGTAGGCGATATTAAATACGGCGCCCCGCAAGCGCTTAAAAATAAATCAATTGCCCTGCATGCCCATGCCTTGTCGTTTATGCATCCCATCAAATTGACGCCGCTTGAGGTCAGTTGTCCGCCTCCATTTTGATGATATAAATCTTAAAAAAAGTTAAGGGATTAATCGGAAGTAATTATAATTTTGTAGCCCATGCCCATTATTCCATTTCACAATACAGAAATTGCCTTTGCTCATAAAAACAACGCTGAACTCAAAAAAGCCAGCCTATTGTTTAAAAGTTTCAATTACCCTGTGCTCATCAAATTCGGACCAGGCATTGCGGCCTCACTTATCAATGTCATCAGGCCCATCAAAACCCTCATTAAAAAAACCTTATTCGCTCAGTTTTGCGGAGGCGAAAGTATACAAGATTGTGAGCAAGCCATTCAGCAATTATCTGCCAATAAAGTCGGCACCATATTAGATTATTCAGTCGAAGGGGAAGCAACAGAGATAGTCTTTGACGCCACCACTGCAGAGATCATAGCCACCATCGAAAGAGCCGCCAAAGACGCCAACAAAATCCCTTTTTCTGTCTTTAAAACCACCGGCATAGCCAGTATGGATTTGCTCAGCAAAGTCAATGCTAAAGACAGTTTAAGCACTCAAGAGCAAGCCCAATTTGAAAAAGTAAGAAGCCGTTTTTTTAAGATTTGTCAAGCAGCTTATGACCACAACGTTAGACTATTCGTTGATGCTGAAGACTCATGGATACAAAACATCATTGATGATTTAACCTATGAAGCCATGCAGCAATTCAACCAAGAAAAAGCCATTATATTCAACACCATACAATGTTACAGAACAGGTAGGGTAGAACACATCCAAAATGTATTGGCCAACACCAATTACTACTTAGGATTTAAATTGGTAAGAGGCGCCTATATGGAAAAAGAGCGCGAAAGAGCTCAAAAAATGAATTACACCAGTCCCATTCATGTCAGCAAAGCCGACACCGATAATGAATACAATCAAGCGCTAAAACTCTGTGTTGAAAATATTCAAAGGATCAGCATCTGTGCAGGAACTCACAATGAAGAAAGCTCACAATACTTGGTGGATTTAATGGAAGAACACAATATTGCAGCCTTTCATCCCCATATTTTCTTTGCCCAGTTATTAGGCATGAGTGACCACATCAGTTTCAATTTAGCAAAGGCCGGTTACAACGTTGCCAAATACGTACCCTACGGACCAGTCAAAGCAGTGTTGCCTTATTTAAGCCGAAGAGCCACTGAAAACAGTTCAGTAAAAGGTCAAGTAGGCAGAGAGCTCGGTTTGATTTCGCAAGAACTCAAACGCAGAAGTATGGCTTAAGGCCTGTTTAATAACTGATAATATTTAATTGAACAAAAGAATTTAAGATAAAATGTCTTAAATTTGCCACACTTTTTATATACCATGTCAACAGAAACAAACGCTTACATTCCTTACAAAGTAAAAGACATCTCATTAGCTGAATGGGGTCGTAAAGAAATCAAATTAGCCGAGGCTGAAATGCCAGGTTTGATGGCATTAAGAGCTGAATATGGCAAAAGCAAACCACTTGCTGGTGCTCGCATTGCAGGTTGCTTACACATGACCATTCAAACTGCTGTATTGATTGAAACATTAGTAGAACTAGGTGCAGAAGTGACTTGGTCATCATGTAACATCTTCTCAACTCAAGACCACGCTGCGGCTGCAATTGCTGCTGCAGGCATTTCAGTGTATGCTTGGAAAGGCATGACTGCTGAAGAGTTTGACTGGTGCATAGAACAAACTTTATTCTTTGGTGCAGATAAGCAACCATTGAACATGATCTTAGACGATGGTGGTGATTTAACCAACATGGTATTTGATGTATATCCTCAATTAGCCGCTGGTATTAAAGGGCTAAGTGAAGAAACCACCACTGGTGTTCACAGATTATACGAGCGCATGAAAAAAGGCACTTTGTTGATGCCGGCTATCAATGTGAACGACAGCGTAACCAAATCTAAATTTGATAACAAATACGGTTGCAAAGAATCATTAGTAGACGCCATCAGAAGAGCAACAGATATCATGATGGCTGGTAAAGTAGCTGTTGTAGCTGGTTACGGTGACGTTGGTAAAGGTTCAGCTGAATCATTAAGAGGTGCAGGTTGTAGAGTATTGGTAACTGAAATCGATCCAATCTGTGCATTGCAAGCGGCTATGGATGGTTTCGAAGTAGTGACTATGGACGAAGCATGTACCAGAGCTAATATCTTTGTTACTGCAACTGGCAACGTAAACATCATAAAAGAACGTCATTTCAAAACCATGCGCGATAAATCTATCGTTTGTAACATTGG
>JAURIG010000012.1 GCA_030832905.1 Bacteroidota bacterium | reverse complement strand
AAACGATCATCTAAAAAATTAGATATTGGTAAAAGTTGTATTCGTTATAAAAAGATAGAAGATGTGCCTCTGGACTTAATTGCCGAATTGTTTCAAAAAATCGATGCTAATGCCTGGGTGAAACTGTACACTCAAGCTTTTTTAAAATCAAAGGCCTAAGCTTTTGTATATGATGTCTTGGATTCTGGTTCTGTAATTGCCATTGATCAGCTCCTTGTTTTCTTCATCAGGGCAAATGCGATTGCTTAAAAACACGAAAACCAAACCGTATTTTGGATCGGCCCAAGCACAAGTGCCAGTAAAGCCAGTGTGACCAAACATATTACTGCTGCCTTTGGTGCTTGCAGGGCTGGTCTTACCTGAAAAATCAGGTTTGTCAAAGCCCAGACCTCTTCTTGAGTCTAAATTTTGATAGGCAGTGAAGTATTTGATAGTAGCGAGTTTTAAATACGTTTTACCTCTGTATCTGCCACTGTCTAAAAGCATTTGCATGAGGGCCGCTAAATCATAGGCAGTAGAAAATAATCCGGCGTGGCCACTTACGCCACCCAACATGGCTGCTGCAGGATCATGCACATAACCGCAAAGCATTTGCTGTCTGAATTGTCTGTCCATTTGAGTGGGAGCAATATCGTGCAATGGCCTGTGTTGCCATGGATTGTAAGTGATATGTGTTAAGCCCATTGGCTTGTAAAATTGGGTTTTAACATATTCGTCTAATCCTATGCCTGTGATGTGCTCAACAACTAACTGCATCAAAATCATGCTGAGGTCGCTGTATCGGTATACCTTGCTCTCTAATGGCGAATCAAAAATGCGTTTATAAATGGTGTCTTTGTTGGCTTTCAACATGAATAACTGATCAGCTACCTTAATGCTGTACAAAGAATCAGATGCCTTGGCATAAACACTGTCAATATGGGGAAGGGATTCCTTGTAAAATGGGATCCAAGCGGTTAAGCCAGCGCGGTGTTGTAAGATATCGCTGATTTTTAAATCGGCTTTATTTGTTCCGATTGCTTGAGGTAGATAGTCTTTTAAAGGTTTATTTAAATGCAGTTGACCATTTTCGTAGAGCTTCATCACTGCTAATGTGGTGGCGGCAATTTTAGTAATGGAGGCAATGTCATACACTGTACTATCATTCACTTTTTTAAGCTTGTCGTAATTTAAATAGCCATAAGCTTTGTCAAAAACAGCTTTGCCATCTTTTAATACCAAAACACGGCAACCAGGGCTGGCTTTTTTCTTGAGTAATTGATCCACAACGCCATCAATTAAATTCAATTGGTTGAGGTCGATTGCTGAACTACTGCTTTTGCTTGATAGGTATTGGAATTGTATGGGTAAATGACTGCTATTGGATTGATGCTCAAAGAGTAGTTTAGCCGCTGTGATTTGAAACTCAGTCACATCTTCATAAGCCGCCATGATGTTCACATTTTGGGGTAAATACTTTAAAGTATAAGGATTGCAAAAGCCAACTATGGTCGATGATTTCTCATTGACTATTGTTTGAATGTTTTTGAAATCAAGATCAGAATAGCCCGATTTGAGTTGTTTCCAAACTTTAGGTTGGTGTAAACTAATTACCACATTTTGGAAGGGTTTGATGTTTCTAATGAGTTTGTGAATCACATCACTGTTGGCCTCTCTTGGCAGGTTTAAATATTGAATGCCATGGGCTTTTGCAGCTAATTCCCATGCAGATCCAGGTTGAGCATCAAGTGCAACAAATACAGTTTGGTTGGCTTCAATCATTGGCATTTGTTTTGGCGTTTTAATGTAACCAACAACCCCTTCTGCTACTTTCTGGATAATAGTGCTGCTAGAGCTTGGATTTAAATCTGATTGCAGTTGGTTGATATCAATCGCTTGGTAATTGTTTAAGCCGACTCTTTGTTTCCAGTATAAAATCTTTAGTACACTTTGATTCAATTTGTCTTCACTGATTTTACCACTCAATATGGCCTGCTTGATCTTGTCAAAACCTTCTGCCACGTGTTCACTGAACAATAAAATATCATTGCCAGCCATGAAGGCTTCTAATTCTAAATCACCAGCAAGATAGTATTTGCTAACACCTTTCATGTTAAGGGCATCAGTAATGACTAAGCCCGTAAAGCCCATCTGCTGTTTGAGTAAAGTATCAATAATTAAATGAGACAATGAGGCAGGTCTATTAGGTCTATTGTCTAATTGAGGGAGGTGCAAATGCCCTGTCATAATAGAGGGTATGCCATCCTTAATTAGACCTTTGTAGGGGAATAATTCAGAACTGTCTAATGACGATAATGGTTTGTCAATTTCAGGCATGTCGAGGTGAGAGTCTGTGTATACATCACCATGTCCTGGAAAATGTTTGGCACAACCCAAAACCCCTTCACTTAAAAGCCCCCTGTGGTATGCTAAAGCATGCATGGCCACTCGGTGTTTGTTCTCGCCAAATGATCTAAAGCCAATGATTGGATTGTTAGGGTTAGAATTAATGTCTACATCTGGAGCGAAATTCATGTGAATGCCCAAGCGGTGCATTTGTTTGCCAATTTCAGAAGCCACCTCATAGGTGCTGCTGCTGTCGTTGAGTGCACCAAGGGTAATGGCATATGGAAAACGTTGGGTTTTTTGCAGTCTCATGGCCAAGCCCCATTCGCCATCAATACCAATCAGTAAAGGCGTATTTGAAAGCGATTGCAAGTAGTTGCTCATATAGGCTTGCTTGAGGGCATCGTTTTGGAAAAAACACAAACCACCTACATGGTATTGGTCTATTAGGTTTTCAAGTTGTTGTATATGCTGCGCATCTTTGTTCGTGTAGGCAGCCACCATGAATAATTGCCCAATTTTTTCGTCCAAGCTCATTTGCTTGAACTTTTGTTCATACCATTGTTCGGGTTGTTTGGCAAACAACTGAGTTGTGCCCAATGCCAATAAGCATAAGCTTAAAACAAAATAAGATGTATTGATTTTAACGCTCAAAGTTGGCTTTTCTTTTGGTTAAAAATGCTTCAGTGCCTTCTTTGAAATCTTTGCTGCCAAAGGCGTTGGCAAACGCATTGATTTCTGTATCAAATCCGTTTTTACCTGTTTCGAAATAGGCATTGATACAGGTAATTACATCTGCTATAGCCATAGGTGATTTACTGGCGATGGTGTTAATGATGTCAATGCATCTTGGGATTAAATCTTCTAAAGGTACCACCTCGTTGACTAAACCATATTCATGAGCAACATTGGCCCCAATAGTTTCTGCTGTTAATAACATTTGAGTGGCTTTCCCTTTGCCAATTAATTGAATTAATCTTTGAGTGCCTGCATAGCCTGGAGGTAAGCCAAGATTAACTTCTGGTTGACCAAACTTAGCATTTTCAGAGGCAATTCTCATATGACAAGCCATAGCGAGTTCGCAGCCGCCACCCAAGGCAAAGCCGTTTACTGCAGCAATAACCGGAATGCTAGATTGTTCTATACTGTTCATGACAGCATGGCCATCAGACGACATTTTATGAGCTTCAGTAGTTGAAAAATTGACAAATTCAGAAATGTCTGCACCTGCAGCAAAGGCTTTACTACCTGCACCGGTTAAGATTATACCGCGAATAGATTGGTCTTTGTTGGCCGCTTCAACAGCTTGTTTGATTTCTTGTAGGGTTAATATGTTTAGGGCGTTTAATTTGGCCTCTCTGTTAATGGTAATATGAGCAATACCTTGTTCTTGTTGCAGTAAAATGTTTTGATACATAATCTGCGAATTTAATCATTTGCGCTAGCATTCACCCAAGCATAAAACCCATAATTGTAAACAAATTATTAAATGCTTTAGCGCTGTTGACAACTCAGTTTTTATAAGCGCATAATAGGCGGTAATATTGTGATTAGGCTATGTATTTATTTCCTATCTTAAATGGTGTTTGGCAAGGTTTTCTAATCAGCATTTTGTTGTTTGGTCCAGCTTTTTTCAAACTGATTCACACCAGTATACAGGAGGGTTTTAAAAAAGGAGTACTGCTGGCTTCTGGTGTTTTTTTTAGCGATTTATTGGTTGTAGGGCTTTGTATTTTTGGCGTAGCAGATTTTATGCAAAGTGCGCCCTTTCAAAAGATTTACAGTGTTTGTGGGGCAATCGTTTTATTGTTGATGGGCATTAAATCATTTAGACATCCCTACAAAGCCTTTTTGCGATCTTATTCTTCGCGCGTGCCAGCATCTAAGAATGTTTTTAAAGGGTTTTGGTTGAATCTAATCAATCCATTTACATTTATCCTATGGTTCAATGTCATGGGGTCTATCAGTTTAAAGTATGCAGACGAACCGCACTATAAAAATTTGTTGACCGTCAATCTTGTAACCATTCTATTAGTCTTGTTTTTAATGGACGTGCTTAAAGTCTTTTTGTCTCATTTGATTGGCAAGAAATTAAATGCCAGAATATTTTTTATGATAAATAAATATTTTGGGGTACTACTCATGTTGATTTCGGCCTTCTTTATGGCCAGATTTATTGGTTTGGTAATCAAGTAGCAACGCAATAAACGATTCCATACAAACCTATTAATCCATCTAATCGCCAAGCAAAATCTGAAGATTCAGTTTGGCTTGATTGTATGATCATTGTATAGATCGCCATCACAAAATAGAGGCTAAGGCCTATGGCAAATACTGTTGTATTGGCAGTCATTAAATGAGCAATTAAAGCTATCAGCATGCTCAAAAAAACACTGATTAAAAGGGGGCGTTTTAAGGCAATTTGGTCTCTGATTTCAAAGTTCAATGCAATACCAAACAACAGCATACACTGCCCGAAAAGGAGAGTTTTATTAAAGTTTTTAACCAAGATTAAATTAGGGATTTCAAGCATTAGCCACCAAGTTAAAGCCAATAAACCCGCTTTCATGATGCTTAAACTTAATCTGATTTGTAGGGTTTGGTTCATGGTCTTTACAATTATCCCATAAAGCAATAAGCCAATCAATGAGGTCAAAATTAAAAAGGTGTATTGATGATCTATCCATTGCCAAATCACCATTGATATTACTATGCTAATAGCAAGCATGAATAAACTGAATGGTTGATGGGTTTGACTCCATTGATAATCAGGTCTCAAGTAAACAATGGTTTTGAGTTTGAACATTCTGTAGGAGGTATAAACCAATAACGTGGCAAAAAACAACCAAATACTGTAAGTTACATCATGGTTTTTACTGATTCCGTACGTGCCCATTCCGGCCATTAACGCAATCCACACTTGACTATGACTCAATATCCTCACTATGCAAAATTAACAACCTGTGCATACAAAATCGCATAAAATCAAAAGTCTTTTAAAGTCTTTTTGTATGTTTGCAAACATGAAAGTTGCTGTTGTTGGCGCCACTGGTTTGGTAGGAAATAAAATGTTAGAGGTTTTAGAAGAAAGACATTTCCCTGTTTCAGAATTAATTCCTGTTGCTTCCTCAAAATCAATTGGTCAATCCATACAATTCAAAGGCCAACCCTATGAAGTAGTTGGTGTTGAATCAGCTATAGCCTCTAAGCCAGACTTGGCCTTATTTTCTGCTGGTGGTAGTACCAGTCTTGAATGGGCCCCTAAATTCGCTGAAATTGGTTGTTTTGTGGTTGATAATTCATCAGCTTGGCGTATGCAAGAAGGCGTGCCATTAGTTGTGCCAGAGGTGAATCCGCAGGCTATTAGCTCAGATAGTAAAATCATCGCTAATCCTAATTGTTCTACCATTCAAATGGTAGTGGCTTTACAACCACTTCACATCAAATGGGGCATTAAGCGCATTGTAGTGTCAACCTATCAAAGCGTTACAGGGACTGGTAAAAAAGCAGTTGATCAACTTATGAATGAACGCGCGAACCAATTAGGAGAGATGGCTTACAAGCATAAAATCGATCTAAATTTAATCCCTCAAATAGATGTCTTCCTTGATAATGCTTACACCAAAGAAGAAATGAAAATGGTTCATGAAACCAAGAAAATCATGGGCTCAAATGCCATTCAATTAACAGCAACTGCAGTAAGAGTGCCAGTGCTTGGGGGGCATAGTGAAAGCATTAATGTGGAGTTTGAAAACGAATTTGAATTAGCTGATGTGTATGCTGCATTGAGCAGTTTTCCTGGTATTGTTGTTGTTGACGATATTGCTCAAGCCCAATACCCAATGCCGATAACCGCACACAATCAAGATGCTGTTTTGGTAGGTCGTATTAGACGAGACGAAACCCAAGCTAAAACCTTAAACCTTTGGGTGGTATCTGATAACCTCAGAAAAGGGGCCGCTAGTAATGCTGTTCAAATTGCCGAATTGCTATTGCAACAAGGCTTGATAAGTCTATAACCACTTTTTTTGTTATATTTGAATATCAAACCATGGGTATTCATAGCTTTTTTGGTCCTTGCCAGTTTTCAACTGCAGGCTCAATGTTACATTGTTGTAAAAGGATTGCCCTGCAAAAACAACCCGATTCAATTTTCTGTTACCCCAAATGGCACCACCAATCCCAGTTGGAACTTTAATAATGAAGGCTTCAATAACAGTAGCGTTAATCCTACATTTACGTTCTCAACAATTGGGACTAAAACCATAACCTATTCTTGTCGATTGCCTAATGGTCAGGTTTGCAATGCCTCCACTACAATCGTCATAAAAGATCAACCCAAAGTCAATTTGAGCTTGTTGAATGCTCCCATACAGTGTTATGATAACAACCAGTTTTGCTTTGTCGATTCAAGTATGTCTGGCGACAACAATTACTGCATCAAAACCATTAAATATCTATTCAGCGATGGGGAATTGATTACACGCTATGGGAGCAAAAATGCCCCAGTAAAAATGCCATTTAGTTTTTGTAAATCTTATTTGGATCCTCAAGGGGGCGCCTATACATTAACCGTTGAAATTGAGGATTGCAATGGCTGTATCATCAAACAGCAATTGCCATTTGTAATGAAGGTTGAACTTTTACCTGTGCTTTTTGCCACATCAGATGAAAAGACTAGTCATTGCAGTGGTTCAGTGAATGTTAAATTCACCAATAGTTCTCAAATAACTAAAACCAATATCAAATCCTTTTATTGGGACTTTGGAGATGGGACTAAAGATTCCACACAATGGGATAGTGTTTACCATCAATACAGCTCCGGTTCAGATATGTCTAAAGGCTTTAGCCCTAAGTTGGTGGTGTATACCTTAAATGGCTGCAGAACAGAATTTGCCTTAAAAGATGTTATTGTATACAATTTTAAACCCTATATCACCAAAGATAAAGATTCCATATGTGTAGGCGATGTGATCCACTTTGAATTGCATCCCAATGCTATGAAGACCTACATTGATGATTCAAAAGTGCGTTGGGACTTTGATCCAGGTTTGCAATATGGGTATGATGTTACCAATGGGTTTTCCGAATTAGGCCCTCATATTATTGGGTGTTATGTGCCCCATGCTTGTGGTCCTTATATTTTGAAAGACACAGTAGTTGTAATTGGTCCTAAGGCGAGAATTGAACCAGATTTTATATCCAGTTTAGAGCGTTACCAATGTAAAATTAGAGACACCGTAAATGTGGTGGACCGTTCTGAGTTTTACCACAATGATTCCAATTTTTTAAACGACGATAGTCTACTTGATGAAACCCCCAATCATTTCAAGTATGCCTTTAAATACGATCCTAAATTAGGGCGCATGGTCACCATACATCCTTACGATTATTTGCGTTCAAAAGATCATGTCAAAAGGTTGTGGGATTTTGATGATCCCTATTGTTTGCCTTGTACCACAGATAGAAAAAAAGGACAAAATGTGGATCGCAATTGTCGCTATTCATTAGACAGTACCGAGCAACACATATACAGTGATTGGGATTCTGTGTATGCCTATTGGTATGCCAAGCTGCCTTTGCAATGGCAATTCTATGATCCTGTTACAAAGTCATGTAGAAAGCGCGCTGTTTGGACCCAAGATTCATTGTTGGCAGTTGTAGATTCAGTTGTGTATTATGGCGATAATGTATTGGGTATAGCCGCTAAAGACAGCAGTATTTTCTATGGTAAAAAACGCAAGATTAAAATAGCTTCTGGTTTATTCAATCAGGGCAGTTATTCTGTATATTCAGATTTGTTGGTATATGTTCCGAATGGGTCATCTGTATTAATCAATCCAATGAATGGGAATCCAGGGTATTCAGTACCAGGGCCTCAATATTACAAGGTTTTAGCCAATCAAACCCTTGAGGTGCAAAATGGGCAATCCTGCTATTTTGTGTATGGCCTTAAGCAGTATTACGACACGCTTTTGCCAAATGCGGTTAAGCCATATCATAGTTTAGTGCACAAGGTGGCTTTGCCAATAGCACAAACGGATACAATTAATGCCAATTTGCATAGAAGATTGTTTTATAAAACCATCGCTAGGTGTTTTAAAATCAGTTTAACCTTAAAAGACACAGTGCATCCGTTCAAATGTGAGAGTAGAGCGGGGGCAGATTTAGCGCTTATGCCGCCATCTGCGAAACGATTGACCATTGACGATCAATATTGTTATGGGTATGATTTTAAAGTCATTGAATTCAATTTAGAAGACACCAAGCCAGGTTGCATGGCCTCCTTTGTTCAATTTAATCCGGATTATGTCAAAAACCCGAATAATTGGCTGTTGTTAAACAACTTAACCTATGGCGAAATCAATAGAAATGTGTTTTTAAACGCAACTGGACCTTATACTGGTTATGCTAAAGAGGGTCCCAATGGCGGTAAATTCTTTTGGGTATACAATGACAGCATACTCAATAGAAATGCTTATCAAGCCTTGAATATTGGTTTAATCATTGGTAATGGGATTCAACCGAATGAATGTGTTGATACTGTGTTGTATCAGAACTTTGCGAGTTTCCCGCGTTTAAAACCTGATATTGTTTTTGCCACTAACAATGCCTCAGAAGAACACAGTTGTAAAGATACCTTTGTGTATGTTACCCTGCCTTTTGATCGCAAAGATGCCAATGCCTTGGCAGATGCTTCTAGTTGGTACATTATAGATAATTGGAAGGGCGATACATTAGAGCAAATAGATGAACAATACAGAAGGGTAGTGGATCATTGGGCTTACCCCGGTAAAAAAGTCAATTACACAGTGATTGTGCGTTACAAATGGGTGAATGCATGGCCTACTGAATACAAGCGCGACACCATTGTCACTGCCATTGTAAATGCGTATAAACCATTTGCATTGCCAGGTGTTGGTTTGAAACAGTTAAGACAACGCTTGGCGCTATTGGGCATAGATATCAATGATGTTAATGATACCAGTATTTTAGATTTGATATGGAACGGCAAAGGCACACTTGGTAATCCATTAACAGGCAGCAGAGGCTGTATTGATACATCAGGCTTTGGTCATCAAATTCATTACCGATACCAAATATTAAAGGCAACAGTTTTACATTTTAGAGACAGCAGTTTAATGCCCTATGATACCTTTAGCATTCATAATATTGATCGCCAAGCCTACGCCTTTAGAGTAAAGCGTCAATCCTCTTATAACATATACAGGGCAGTGTCGTCATTGTATCCTGGCTATTGTACTTTGAGTGATTTTGTAACTGTAGCTGTTGGTTTTAAATCAAAAATCACCTTTTCAGACTCCATTATTTGCAGAGGACAAACCATTGAAGCTAAACCTGAATTCAAATATTTCAGTACTGACTCCGCCACCTTTAATGCCTATGATAGCAATGATTATTGGTACAGTCGAAGAGGTCAAGCGGGCAGTTGGCATAGAGAAGGTGTCACCATTTGGGATTATTCAAAAGCAGACGACAATCCCAATCAACCCAATACGATATTCGGTAATTTCCCTTATGTTAAAAAAGGGTATGCACCATCTGTATTGCTGGGCAATGAGCCAAATGGTATTTATTACCGTACACCGGGTGTTTACACTTTAAGAGTATTAGGCATAGATAGTAATCAATGTACCGATACCTTCAAGCAAAACATCTATGTAACAGGTCCAAAAGCTGGTTTTTACACAGATATTGTTACCCCTAATTGTAAAACCATTTTAGAATTTTTTGACACCTCTTACATCGTTGATCCATGTCAAAAAGCCGGGCTTTCACCATGTGATTTTATTTACCAATGGACCATTGATTTTGGAGATGGCTCTCCGGTTTTAGATTACTTTAAACAATTGCCAAAACAAATTGGTCACGATTATACTAAGAATGGCTATTATCAAATTAAATTGACCATTCAATCTGTATTAGGTTGTGTTGATACCGTTTCTCATTGGGTATTTATTCCTGGACCAAGCCCTGACTTTAAGCCGATTAGTTCAGTTTATATTTGTGTAGGGGATTCAGTGCAATTTAAAAATTTAGGGAAGCACTTTACTGGCTCTTCTCAATGGTTATGGAATTTTGGTGACACCTACTTTGCGCCTCAAAAAGATACCAGTAGCATAGCGCATAGGTATATGAAAGCAGGTGTTTACGATGTCTACCTCACTCAATTTGATAGCATACCTCAAACCGGAAAATACTGCACCAATACTTTCCCAGATACTGCCAAACAGCAGGCAAAAATTACGGTTTACGTAAGTGATTGGGATCAATTCAATTTGAAAGCCAATCCAATGATTGTTTGTGTAGGAGACTCTATTCGTATTAAAGCCCAATTAACTTCTGTGCATGCCTATAAGCAATACCATTGGCAAGTCAATCAATCGAACATTACCAATCAGACTTTAAATTGGGGCTTTGTGCCACAAAAATCAGGGGCTTATATCATTACCTGGCAGCCTGATACAGCAGGCATTGGCTTGCCTTATTGTCCTGATACGGATACTGTTACAGTATACGCTGATAGTGTGCTGGCAGACTTTACCATTGATGAAAGTCAAAAGCCGATTTATTGTTTTGATAATACTTCAAAATATGCAGTGGAGTATAGATGGGGCTTCTATCATGATACGGATATCACTTTTAAGCACTTAGCGTTTAAGCAGGATCAGCAACAATTTGAACCTGAAAGAAGGATTTGTCAGAATTTTTCAGAGCACCAAGGGCTTAATTGGATATGTTTAGAAGCGATTAATCCTAGAGGCTGTGTCGATACAGTTTGTAAAAAAATCAACAATGATTTTGAAGTGGCCATATTACCACCCAACGTGTTTACACCTTCAGGAAATGATGGCTTTAAAGGCACAGATAAAGAAGGCTTAGAGGGGAATAACGTCTTTAATATCTACACTAAAAATGTAGCGGATTACCATTTGCAAGTGTTTGATCGTTGGGGCGTTAAGGTGTTTGAAAGTGATCATTGGTCTTACGATTGGAATGGCAAAGTCATGAATACCGGAACAGATTGCCCAGATGGCACTTATTATTACATTTTAAATTACCGCTATGTTGGTCGTGATAAAGATGAACCTATTTTAAATGGGGTCGTTCGATTGATCAGAGAATAAGCCTATAGAGGTTTTTGATGCTGATTTAAGCCAAATTGAGCTTAACTTTGCGGCATGGAATTACCTGTTAAACCCTTAGAATTAATTGTAGCTCCCCCTGCTTATCATATGGTAGGCGATGGATTTAGAGTGCATAATTTTATACCATCCGTTTATCGATTAGACATGCACCGCATGGATCCTTTTATCATGATGGATTACAATTCTAAGTTTTTGTTTCCGCCAAGTCCTCAACAAAGAGGCGTTGGTGTGCATCCGCATAGAGGATTTGAAACGGTTACCTTGGCCTACCATGGAAGGGTAGCGCATCATGACAGTGCAGGCAATAGCGGCATAATAGGCGAAGGAGAAGTCCAATGGATGACTGCTGCCTCAGGGGTCTTGCATAAAGAGTATCATGAAAAATCCTTCAGTGAATCAGGAGGGTATTTTCAAATGGTTCAATTGTGGGTTAATTTACCAGCTAAAGACAAAATGAGCCCGCCCAAATACCAAGCCATTACAAGAGCAGATATTCAGCCTATCATTTTGGATGAACAGGGCAGCCGTTTGGAGTTGGTCGCAGGTTTTTATAAAGATCAAAAAGGACCTGCCTCTACTTTTACACCAGTTCATATTTCTACGGCTTATCTCAAACAAAATGGCGAATTAAGCATGCAATTTCCTGCTCATTATACTGTGTGTGTAGTGGCAATAGAAGGCGAAGTTGTTGTTAACACTGAAGATGTCTTGCCTCAAGACCATTTGGGTTTGTTTCAAAATCAAGGCGAAAGCTTTACACTTCAGGCAAAAGCAGATGCTGCAATTTTAATTTTGGCGGGCGAACCAATCAAAGAACCAATTGCCGCTCATGGCCCGTTTGTAATGAATACCAGAGCTGAATTGGTACAAGCCTTTAACGATTTTAATGCTGGCCTGTTCGGAGAATTAGCCGATTAATAGTTTAGACTTTTTCTTATCTTCGCGGCATGGAAATGGAATCTGTGCTGAAGTCTGATATTGCTCATGTATTGAATACATTGTATGGGCATTCCCTCAGTCTTGAATCGATTAAACTGGAGCAAACCAATGCTGATTTTAAAGGCGATTACACTTTAGTAACGTTTCCTTTCGTTAGGTTGTCTAAACAAAGCCCCGAACAAACGGCCAATGCTATAGGCGAGGCATTAATGGAGCAAAGTACTTCGCTCAACAGCTTTAATGTGGTAAAAGGGTTTCTCAATTTAGAATTAAAACAAGCTGTTTGGATAGAAAGTATTTTAAACCACCAGGCCATTCCTGAATTCCCTAAAAATGAAAAAGTAATGGTGGAGTATTCTTCGCCCAATACCAATAAACCATTGCATTTAGGCCATATTCGCAATAATTTGTTGGGCAGCAGCTTAGCCAAAATATTAAAAGCCAATGCTTATGATGTCATACAAGCCAATTTAATCAATGATAGAGGAATACATATTTGTAAAAGCATGTTGGCCTGGCAAAAATTTGGTCAAAATGATACGCCAGAATCAAGTGGTTTAAAAGGGGATCATTTAGTCGGAAAATACTATGTAGAATTTGATAAGCATTACAAACAAGAAATCAAAGCCTTAGTAGAGCATGGTCTGAGTGAAGAGGCGGCCGCCAAACAATCGCCGCTCTTATTAGAGGCCCAAGACATGTTGCGCAAATGGGAGGCTGGTGATCAAGCCACGATGGATTTATGGCGCACCATGAACCAATGGGTTTACGACGGATTTGCTAGCACTTACAAACAACTAGGTGTTGAATTTGATCAATATTATTACGAAAGCAATACCTATTTGTTAGGTAAAGATTTGATTGAATTGGGTTTGTCTAAAGGTGTGTTTTACAAAAAAGCAGATGGCAGTGTATGGATAGATTTAAGCGCAGAAGGACTGGATGAAAAATTAGTCTTGAGAGCAGATGGTACTTCTGTTTACATTACACAAGACATTGGCACAGCAAAATTGAAATTTGAACAATTTGCTTGCTCAAAAAGCATCTATGTAGTCGGTAATGAGCAAGATTACCATTTTAAGGTCTTGTTTTTAATCCTTAAAAAATTAGGCTTTGAATGGGCAGAGGGTCTTTATCATTTGAGTTATGGCATGGTTGACTTGCCAAGCGGAAAAATGAAAAGCAGGGAAGGGACTGTTGTGGATGCCGATGATTTAATGTCAGAAATGATTCAAACAGCCAAAGAAAAAACAGAAGAATTGGGCAAAACAACAGGCATGTCTGAATCTGAAAAAGCAGAATTGTATGCTACTTTAGGTTTAGGGGCTTTAAAGTTCTTCATGTTGAAAGTAGATCCCCAAAAACGCATGTTGTTTAATCCTGCAGAATCAATAGATTTTCAAGGTGACACTGGTCCTTTTGTTCAATATACTTTTGCGCGCATTAACAGCATTATGCGCAGCGCCCAAGCGGAAGATAAATTGTTGTCTAATCCTCCAACTGAAATTAAATCCTCAGAGGTTCAGCTCATTCAGTGTTTGTTAGCTTATAAAAACGAATTGCAGAAAGCAGCTCAATTTTACAGCCCTTCAATTATCGCTCATTATTTATTGCAAGTGGCAAAAGCCTTCAATCGCCTATACAATGATGTGTCAATTTTAAAGGCTGTTAATAACAATGAACGCGCTTTTAGATTGCATTTATCGGCGTTAACAGCTGAGACAATTCAACACGGGTTAGGGCTTTTAGGGGTTAATAGCCCTGCAAGAATGTAATGGTTCAGAAAGGCATTTACAAACACTACAAAGGGCATTTATACGAGGTAGTTGACCGAGTTAGGCACTCTGAAACATTAGAATATTTGATATTGTATAAGGCTTTGTATGGCGATTATGGCTTATGGGTAAGACCAGAGGCTATGTTTTTAGAAACCGTTGTAATTGATGGGGTAGAGCAACCCAGATTTGCGTATCAACATCCTAGTTAAAGAGTTTATTGCTGTCTTGGTTGCATAATCTCTTTAATTGTATATATTTGCACTATTAACATAAAAATCAATTAATATGAAAAAATTACTTTATTCTGCTATTGCATTGTTTACAGCCAGCGTTATGCTGATTAGCTGCGATTCTGGTTCAGGTAGCGGTAATGGTGGTGGCTCTACTCCAAGTGGTCCTAGCATTACCTTCCAAACCAACACAGGTACTTTCTCAGGGTTCACTTTTGCCAACGACAAATTATTAATTGGCTCTACTGTTAAAATTGGTGTTGTTGTAACCTCTTCAGTGAATTTGAAAAACACTAAAATGACGGTTAAATACAATAGTCAACCAGAAGTGATCATTGGTACTGACTCTACATTCTCTGGTTCAGTAACCTCTTGTAACAGAACTTACAACTACACTTTACCGCAAGATAAAGGTACTTACACCTTTACAGCTTATGCTACAGACAAAGATCAAACCACCAAAACAGCAACTATTGTAGTGGTTGCTTATGGCCCATTGGCTGACAAAGTTGATGGATTAGTTTACAGCTTAAAAGCGACAACTCCTGGTAGCTACAGTGCCTATGACTTATTTGAAAACACTGCAATTTCAGCTGCATCAAGCGCAGGTAACCAAGCAAGCAGAGACATCGTTGATGCTTCTACAGGATCAACATTGTCTAGAACATGGACTTCTCAAAACGGAACGGAATTCATCATTTCAGATGCTACAGGTAAATTAAATGGCAAAGTTTATTCTCAGTTCGTATCAGAGCAAGATTTAATTGATGCATGGAATGCTACATCAGGTAAATCAACTACAGTAACTGGTATTGACGATGGTAAATTGTTAATTGCTAAATCATCAAGAGGCGGTATCACATACTACTACTTGATCGGTATCAATACAGTAACTGATTTAACAGGAGCAGAAGACGATACATACACTTTCCAATACAAACAATAATCTTAAAGATTAAAATGATTTTAAAAGGCTTCCATACGGAGGCCTTTTTTATTGCTCATTGTATTGCATAAAAGCGATGGGATAACAGATCGAAAAAAGGTCATTTTTTTTGGCTTAAATTATTTGATTTTGAGCTTTGAAAGCAAAGGCTAATGTATTATTTTCGCAGGCTTAATATCCATTAGAAAAATTTCAATCCAATGAAAAATAAAGGTTTAGTTGTATTTATTGCGGTAGTTTTGGCCTTGACCTGTGTGTATCAGTTGTCATTTACTTATGTGGCCAGAAAGTTTGAATCAAAGGCCAGAGCATTTGCCACCAAGAATGGTAAATTTGATGGCGAAGTTTACAGAAACTATATTGATTCTTTAGGCAGTAAGCCTATCTTAAATTTAGGTTTTATCAAACGTAATTACTTCAAATGTAAAGATTCTGAGTTAAAACTAGGTTTAGATTTGCAAGGTGGAATGAACGTTATCCTTGAGGTATCAAAAGGTGACGTGCTCAAAACTTTAGCAGGCAGCAATCAATCACAAAATGAGTTTAAAACTGCCATTGATGCCGCAGATAGAACATACAAAAGCAAAGGTGGTGATTATGTAGACTTATTTGCCAATGAGTTAAAAGCCATTGCTCCAAACAAAACATTAGCGTCTCTTTTTGCTACTCGCGAAAACAAACAAATTACGAATGAGTCATCTGATGACCAAGTTAAAGACTATCTTAAAAGAGAATTGAAAAGCAAATCAGACAATACCCGTCAGGTGATTGAGGCCCGTTTAAACCAAGGCAACATTAGCCAACCTAACATCCAAGAATTAGAAGGGGGTAAAATTTCAGTTGAATTGCCAGGTGTTGACAATCCTAAAAGAATACGCACATTATTAGAACAAAGCGCCAAGTTGGAGTTTTGGGAAGTTTATGGTAACAATCCTAAAAACCAATTTGAGGGTTACACTAAAATCTACGAAGGCTTAAACAAAGTTTTAGCTCAAAAAATTAGATTACAAAAAGGCTTTACAGTTGATTCAGCTAAATTAAAGACTGTTTTAGCCATTGCTGACTCAAGCAAAAGAGACAGTGCTAAAAAAGCATTTGATGCTGAGATCGCTGCTAAAGATTCTTCTTCAATGCCTTTAGCTGAAATGGGTTTGTTCCCATACACCAATGGTCAGAACATTGCAGAGGGGCCTATGATTGGTATTGCCACTAAATCAGCTATCAATAAAGTCAATAAAATTCTTCAAGATCCAAGCATTTTAGAAAAAATGCCGCAAGATGTAAGATTTGCATGGGGTGCTGAGCCAATGATTAAAGAGAATGAGATCTATGCCTTGTATGCACTTAAAGCCACCAAAGAAGGTAAAGCCAGTTTAGGTAGCGGCGAAGAAAACATTATTGCAGATGCCTTTGCTACCACCAGCACAACAAGTGGTCAGGTTGAAGTGAATATGAGCATGACCAACATGGCTGCTAAATCTTGGAAAGACATTACCACTAAAAATAAAGACCAATACATTGCCATTGTTCTTGATAACAAAGTATTCTCTGCGCCAATAGTTAACGATCCAATCACAGGAGGTAATTCTTCTATCAGTGGCAGTTTCTCAGTTGAAGAAGCTACTGACTTAGCGAACGTGTTAAAGGCAGGTAAATTACCAGCACCAGCTCAAATTGTAGCTGAAGATGTGGTAGGTCCTACATTAGGTAAGGAATCAATTAAAGAAGGTTTAAACTCTTTCATTATTGGTTTAATCGCCGTTATCTTAATGATTGTGTTGTATTATAACCGCGCTGGTGTGATTGCTATTGCAGCGGTTTTATTGAACATTTTCTTCATCATAGGTATACTAGCTTCTTATGGCGCAGCCTTAACCTTGCCAGGTATTGCAGGTATCGTTTTAACCATCGGTATGGCGGTTGACGCCAACGTATTGATCTATGAAAGGATCAGAGATGAGTTAAGAGAAGGTAAATCTTTAAAAACAGCCATTAATAATGGTTTCCAAGCGGCCTTGTCTTCTATCATTGATGGTAACATTACCACCTTATTAGCGGGTGTTATCATGACCTTTGTAGGAGCGGGACCTGTATATGGTTTCGCCATCACATTAATCATCGGTATCATTTCTTCTTTATTCACTGCCATCTTGATTTCAAGAATCTTGATTGAAAAGAGAATAGCTGCTGGTAAAGATGTTAGCTTCGATACAAAATGGTCTAAAGATGTATTGGTAAATGCTAATTACAATTTCATGGGCAATAGAAAGAAATTTTACATTGGCTCATCATTGATCATTTTAATTGGTATGGTCATGTTGTTTCAACAAGGTGGCTTAAGCACAGGTATAGATTTTAAAGGTGGGTATGGCTATCAAATGCAATTGCAGCCAGGTATCGGTGCAGAATCTATCAAGGCTGAATTGGATAAGAACTTACAAGGTAGTAGCAATGAAGTTAAAACCATTGGTTCTGAAGGCCGTTATAAAATTGTTACCACATACAAAATCAATGATAACAATGTATCAGCAGATAGCGTTGAGGCGGATGTAATCAAAGCCTTAAATAAATTCAATGCGACAGCTTCTAATGTATTAAGTAGTTCAGAAGTTGGTCCAACTGTGGCCTCTAACATTAGAACTAAATCTGCATGGGTAGTAGTAGCGTCTTTATTAGCGATTTTCTTCTACATTGTAGTTAGATTTAAAAAGGTAAGTTTTGCGGTTGGTGCAACGATAGCCTTGATTCACGACGTATTAATGGTATTCGCAGTTTTTGCAATGATTGATGGTTTTGTGCCATTCGCATTAGAAATGGACCAAGCGTTTATTGCAGCCATTTTAACCGTTGTAGGTTACTCAATCAATGACTCTGTGGTGGTATTTGACCGTATCAGAGAATTTATGGGCAACTACAAAACTGAAACCAATATGGCTAAATTGATCAACGATGCAATCAATCAAACTTTAACCAGAACTTTAATGACATCAGCAACCACATTAATAGTAGTAGTGAGTTTGTTTGTTTTAGGTGGTGCTGCGCTTAAAGGTTTCTCATTAGCCTTATTGATTGGTATTGGTGTTGGTACATATTCATCAATATGTATTGCATCACCAATCGTAGTAGATATGTTTAAAGAGAAAAAAGCTTAAACTAATAAGTATCTAAAAAGGGTAGTTCGCTACCCTTTTTTTTTGGAATACAATTTGAGAAAATAATATAATATGAAACTAAAGACCATTATTCTAACTTCAGTATTAACTGTGTTTTTTGTTGCTTGTGTAAGTAAGAAGAAATACACCGCACAACAAACCCGAATTAACAGATTGAAAGATTCTGTTGACATGGTGATTTTTAAACTTGATCAGTGTATGGCAGACAAACAGAAGCAAGTCAGTCGAATTACAGAGTTAGAAGCCGAGGTTGTGCATTTGAAAGCAACAGGCAATGCATTGTTAAATCAATTGAGTGATTTATCAGTATTATCTAAAGCGCAAGCTGAGAGCATCAAACAGTCTTTAAGCAATTTGAGTTCTAAAGATGCTTACATTAAAGATTTGCAGGTGGCCATGGCAAGAAAAGATTCAATCAATATTGCATTAGTCATGAACTTAAAAGGGGCTTTGAAAGATGTAAATGATGAAGATGTTAACATCAAAATTGAAGGGTCAGCGGTCTTTATTTCTGTCTCTGACAAGATGTTGTTTAATAGTGGAAGCTACGAGGTGAGTAAAAAAGCCATGGGCGTTTTAGGCAAAGTAGCAGAGGTATTAAAAGCCCAGCCTGAAATAAAATTCATGGTAGAAGGCCATACTGATAATAAGCCAATGAGCACCAATACAATAAAAGACAACTGGGACTTGAGCGTTTTACGTGCTACTTCAGTGGTAAGAGTATTACAAAATTTTTATAATATTGACCCCGCAAGAATGATTGCTGCAGGTAGAGGAGAGTTTTTACCATTGGCGCCCAATAATAGCGATGAAAATCGATCTTTGAATCGCAGAACGCGAATTATGATTATTCCAGAATTGGATCAATTCTTTAAATTGCTGGAACCAAAATCCAATCAATAATTAAAAAGTCTAGGATATAAAAAAAGCCATTTCAAATGAAATGGCTTTTTTATTGATTAAGCTATTGGCTTATTCTTCAGTTTTCTTCTTGGTTGTTTTCTTTGCAGCGGCAGGTTTGGTGGTTGCTGCTTTACTTACTTTAGCAGGAGCTGCTTTAGCTTTTGGAGCTGCTTTTTCTTTTTTAACTTTTGGCGCCGCAGTTGCGTTTGCTGCTTTTTTCTTATTAACAGCACTTGGTCTTGGTCTGCTTACACCGTAGCTTCCAATGTTAATTTTACCTTTTTTCGAACGTTTGTCTCCTTTTCCCATAATTTAATTGATTGCAGCAAATTTATACTTTTTTTTAATTTTTACCCAAAAGCTATTCAGATTGGTCTGATATTTTTATTTATAGTGTAGTCTACTCAAAAAAATGAGTTAATTTGTAGTTCAAAGCATGAAGCGGGTATTTGTAAAAAATTTGTTGCTGCTGCAGCTCCTCAATTTAATCATCAAACCAGTTTGGTTGTTATTGATTGACCGTTCTGCCCAAAATCTTTTGGGAGAACAATATGGTCAATATTATATTGTTTTGAATTTAGCCTTGATTTTTAATATAGTATTGGATTTAGGAATACAAAATTTTAATCAAACCCATGTAGCTGCTGATGCACAGTTTTTTAAACAAAAATTCAAAAGCATTTTATGGCTTAAAGGCGCTTTATCGTCTGTATACATTATTGTGGTTGCACTGATTGGTTTAGGATCTGGTCTCAATATGACATGGTTAATATTGATTCTCTTAAACCAAGTCTTATTAACCTTTGTATTGTATTTAAGAAGTAATATCAATGGCTTACACCACTATTCAATAGATGCCTGTTTATCTGTAAGCGATAAATTCTTTGGGATATTGTTATGTTTAATTGCCTATGCTTGCAATTGGATCAGTATTCAATCCTTTATTCTCATTCAATTATTTGCCACTGCGATTACTTTAATCATTGCATGGGGTATCAATCAACATTATTATCGCCAATTGCCTAAAGAAGATGCGCCAAATGCAGATTGGCATTTGAAAGGGATTTGGCCTTTATTGAAACTAAGTTTGCCGTTTGCATTGTTATTTACACTTATGAACATGTACACCCGTTTGGATGTAGCCATGATGAATTTAATGCTGCCCGACGCGAATTATCACTCTGGTCTTTATGCGCAAAGTTTTAGATTACTTGATGCAACAGCGATGTTTGCTATGCTATTTGCAGGATTGCTCTTGCCAATGTTTTCAAAACTTATTCAGGAGAAAGCAGATTTAAAACCCTTAACCAACTTGGCGGCTACAATATTATTGGTAATTTCAATTAGCATAGGATTGGCATCTTATTTATACGCTTATAGAATCATTGATTTATTGTATGATTTTAAATCAATTGACCAAGCCATTGAGTCTTCAGAAGTGTTCAAAAACATCTTATTGTCTTTTATACCAATGTCGGTGACCTTCGTCTTTAGTACCTTGTTAACGGCACAAAAAGACCTCTACCATTTGAATGTATTTGCCAGTATAGCCTTAGTCTTAAATGTGGTTTTGAATGCATGCTTTATTCCTATTTGGCAATCATGGGGCGCTTCTTTGGCAACTTTAATTACTCAGTCAGTGTTTGCCTTGCTTTGTTATTGGCGCTGTAAACAACTCTTTGGTTTTAAAATTAAAATAGCTGAAGGGCTTAAATTCGCCGTTTTTGTTGTGGTTTTAGTAGGGTTATTTGTGGTGCTAAAAGGCATAGCGTCAACGTTCATTAGTCTTGCTTTGTTCGGTGTTTCGGCTATACTCTTATGTTTGGCTTTAAAGATCATTCACCCCCAACAAGTGTTTTATTTTTTAAAGTCTAAGGCACAATAAAAAAAGGGGAATGGCGTTGACTTAATTCCTCCTGAAAAATCTTATTTTTGCGTTTTAGTTATGTCGAATAGCAATTCATTTGAAGAGGTGGGTAATGGGTTATTTACCTTCAAAGACTTGACCGCTCTAATCGGTCGTTGGAAAAAGCAATTATTATGGGTTGGAATAGTGGCAGTCGTGGTTTCTAGTGCTGTATCATTTATACTGACGCCTAAATACAAATCTACAGTTGTGTTTTATCCCACTACCAACAACTCAATTAGTAATGCGCTTTTAACAGATTTAAATCAAAGACAAAAAGATCCGCTTGAATTTGGTGCTGAAGAAGAAGCTGAAAAAGCCCTTCAGATATTGCAGTCATCAAAATTGACGGAGCGTTTGGTTAGAAACTATCACTTAATGGAGCACTACAAAATTGACCCAAACAGTGCGCTTAAAAAGACCAAATTAGCAGATAAAATTGCCGCCAATTTTAGTTTTAGTCGTACCAGATATTTATCAATAAAAGTAGATGTATTGGATGAAGATCCTGTTATGGCAGCCAAAATGGCCAATGGTATTTTGGACCTTTATGATTCGATTAAAAATGAGATTCAATTAGAAGTGGCTATTCCTGCGCTTGATATTGTGAAACGCCAAATGCAGGCTAAAGAAAATGAAATCAATGCCATTAAAACTGAACTTCAAAAATTAGGGGCAGAGGGTGTAACTAACTACGAAGAACAATCGCGTGCATTGAATGAGGAAATTTATAAAGCCAGAGCAGCTGGTAAAATGGATAAGGTAGCAGAGTTGGTTGACCAATCTAAAAATTTGGTGCAATATGGTGGGCAGTTTACGGCACTAACTGAGCTTTTGCAATTAGAATTGGATAAGCTATCTGACTTGAAAGCCAAATTTGAGCGCGCTGAGGTTGACGTAAAAGAAACTTTGAACAATAAGTTTACAGTGAGTGGAGCTGATGTTGCTGAACAAAGAGCCTATCCGGTTCGTAAGCTAATTGTGCTCGTGTCTTTGTTGGCCAGTTGGTTCTTTGCAATTGCCGTATTTGCCATGTTTGAAAAATTCAAACCTAAAGCTTGAGTTTCCTCTCGGAAATATTGACTTTTCATTCCACTAAGACCACCAAATTTACATTGTTATTGGTGGCAGTGCTCTGTGGTGTTGGTGCTTATTTTGATTTATGGCAATTAGCGCTTTTGCCATTGTTTATCATGGCTTTGTACCTATGCTATCAAAAACCTATACACTATGTTTTGCTGATTTGTTTTTTAGTCCCACTATCAATTTTTATTAATGATGTAGGAGGTGGCTTAGGTTTGTCTTTGCCAACAGAACCGATGATT
This sequence comes from Bacteroidota bacterium, assembly GCA_030832905.1. GTDB lineage: Bacteria > Bacteroidota > Bacteroidia > NS11-12g > UBA955 > JABMMZ01. The sequence continues at coordinate 7,917 of JAURIG010000012.1, read as the reverse complement.
TGGATGGTGTTTGTGATGTTCATCTACCAACTATTGATCCGCAATGTGTTGGATTGGTCTGTTATAAAACAACCTTTAGTGATAGCTATTTTGGTGAATCTATTTTGGATGTTTTTGAGCATGTTAAACAGCAGCATGCCATTTGTGTCATTCAAATATTTTTTAGCTAGGACATGGTTTGTTACCGTGTTTTTCTTTTTCCTTTTATATGCCTTTAAAGATGTTTCAACCATAAGGCGTTTTTTTACTTTCATGTTATACGGCACCTTCATTGTTGTGAGTATTACCTTATTTAAGCATTCTAAAGAAGGGTTTTCGAGAGGTTGGGGGTACTCCATTATGCAGCCTTTTTTTGAAGATCACACCATCTATTCAGCTTATATTTCTTTTTTTGTGCCAGTGGCCTTGATGTTTAGTTTAAGAGGCAATTGGTTTAACTTAAAGGTATGGCACAGGCTGTTTTTTTTCTTGGTGTTTGTTGTGCTAATGGTGGGCATTGTATTTTCTTTTACTAGGGCTTCTTGGATCAGTTTAATTGTAGCTTTAGGGTTTTATGGCTTAATTAAACTTAAAGTAAAATTTCAACATTTGCTCATGGTGCTCGGGCTTGTAGCTTTGGTCGCTGTAGTTAAACAAGATCAAATATTGTATTCATTGGAAGGTAATAAACAGGGGAGTGCTGATGATTTAGAATCGCATGCGCAATCGGTTTCAAATATTACAACAGATCCTTCTAATTTAGAGCGGCTAAACAGATGGCAATGCGCTGTTTTGATGTTTAAGTCTAGACCTGTTTTTGGCTATGGCCCTGGAACTTATACATTCCAATATGCGCCTTTTCAAAGACCTGAAAGCTTAACACTCATCAGTACTAATAGTGGAGACTTAGGTAATACGCATAATGAATACCTTAATGCACTCTCTGAGATGGGTTTATTGGGCGCTTTGTCATGGTTAGCTGTATTTTTGTTGTCGATATATACAGGTTTGCATGTTGTGTATGACCCTGGTCAATTGGCTTGGAAAAAGAGTTTAGCTACGGCCACGGTCTTAGGCTTGATTACGTATTATGTTCATGCCTTTTTAAATAACTTCAGTGATTTTGATAAAATTGCGGTGCCATTATGGGGATTCATGGCTGTTTTAACAGCCCTTAAATTCTACACTAAAAAAGAGCGTATTTAATTTTGAAGTTTAAGCAAAAGTCAATACTTTTGCATCCCTAATTAATGCCCAGGTGGCGGAATTGGTAGACGCGCTGGTCTCAAACACCTGTGGGTTCACCCCCGTACCGGTTCGACTCCGGTCCTGGGCACTTAGAAAACCCTGACTTACTGGTCGGGGTTTTTTTATTGGGGTAAATTGTGATTTACTATTGCTAATTTCAAGGGTGGCATAGTTCGGAATTGTTTACTTTTGTACTATGAATGTTTTGATTTTAGGCAGTGGCGGGCGCGAACATGTATTGGCTAAAAAAATGAGCCAAAGCAAGGCCATTTCTAATTTGTTTATTGCACCAGGCAATGCAGGTACTGCAGAATGTGGTCAGAATATAGCCATTTCAGCAACAGATTTTGCTGCAGTCGCAGAGATCTGCTTAAGCCATCAAATTGATTTGATATTACCTGGCAATGAAGATCCATTAGTGGCAGGTATAGTGGATTTTATTGCAGCGCATCCTCAACTCAATCACATAATGGTAGCAGGTCCTAGTAAAGCTGCTGCTCAATTAGAAGGCAGTAAAGATTTTTCAAAAATTTTAATGGCCAAATACCAAATACCAACTGCACAATTTTTAACAGTTACGGCCGATAATTACGAGGCTGGTTGTGCCTTTTTAGATCAATTGTCAGCGCCATATGTGCTCAAAGCCGATGGATTAGCCGCCGGTAAAGGTGTTTTAATCATTGATGATTTAGCCCAAGCCAAGTCTGATTTGAAAGACATGTTGCACGGTAAATTTGGTCAAGCAAGTGCCAAAGTAGTCATTGAAGAATTTCTTAAAGGCATAGAATTAAGTGCCTTTGTATTAGCTGATGGGGAGCATTATATTATGTTGCCTGAAGCCAAAGATTATAAACGTATTGGTGTTGCTGATACAGGTTTGAACACAGGTGGTATGGGGGCGGTTTCTCCAGTGCCTTTTGCCGATAAAGCATTCATGGATAAAGTTGAGGCGGAAGTGGTTATTCCCACTTTGAAAGGACTTCAACAAGAGGGGATTCCTTACAAAGGTTTTTTATTCATAGGCTTAATGAATGTAGATGGTCAACCAAAAGTGATCGAATACAATTGTCGAATGGGTGATCCTGAAACCGAAGTGGTTATTCACCGTTTAAACAATGATTTATTGGATTTAATGGTGGCTACCTGCCAAGGTCAATTGAATAAACAAACGCTAAGTGTTAATCCACAGACAGCAGTTACTGTATTCATGGTATCGGGAGGATATCCTGAACAATTCGAAAAAGGCTATGAAATCACTGGATTAGATAAGGTTAAGGATTCTGTGGTATACCATGCAGGTACAACCTTAAAAGACAATAAGGTAGTTACCAATGGTGGCCGTGTTATAGCGGTTACTTCAATGGGAGCTGATATTTCATCGGCACTGCAGCATTCAATGGCCAATGCCGCTATCATTCAGTTTGAAAATAAATATTACAGAACAGATATTGGTCAAGATTTATTATGATATCAAAAGACACCCATAAAGTCATTAAAAGAAAATTATTCGCAAGAATAGTTCGTTATTTTTTTAGAGGTTTATTAATTTCAATTCCTTTAGTTGCCACTGGGGCTATCATTCTTTGGTTGTTCAAGACCGTTGACAATCTTTTAGGTAAAGACCATTTGCCAGGTATTGGGATTTTAATCATTTTATCAGGTATTCTGATTGTTGGGATGATTGGGTCATCTTATATTGTTAAACCTTTTATAGATTGGTTTGACGATTGGTTAGAACGTACACCGGGTATTAAGTTTTTATATTCTTCAGTGAAGGATATTATGGAAGCTTTTGTGGGTGAAAAGAAAAAGTTCTCATCTCCAGTTTTGGTAGAGATGGGTGCCAAAGACATTTACAAAATTGGTTTTATTACCCAAAAAGATCTTAAATCATTAGGGATGGAAGGCTTTTCTGCCGTATACTTTCCGAAATCTTATGGATTTGTTGGTGATTTATACATCGTTTCAAATGCAAGTATAAAACCATTGGATGCCAACCCGACCAATGTGTTTAAGATGATTGTGTCTGGCGGTGTAACTGGCGTCGATGAGCAAGACGCTTAAACCACTCATAAAGGCCAATGCAGATCACTAACATGGTCATGTTGTAAATAAAATCCTCGACAGGAATAGATCCAAGTCTTAAGCCTATGATTTCTTCAGGATTGTAATCCACAACTGGCAAATAAGTGAGTATGCCATTGACAATTAGCATTGGAATCAATGAGACAATATAAGCAAAGTAAAACCAACTCATGTAACGGCGTTTGATAACTACTAAATGGGTACCTAGAATAGCGGTTAAAATCAAGCATGTTAAAGCAGTGTACAGTCTATCGTTGAACCAATACAATAAAGTGATGCTTACCCCAAAAAACAAAAGGGTTAACCATCTGTAAAACTCATCAAACGTTTCTGATTTTCTCAAATAGGCTTTAAGGCATTCATACACAAATACACAAGCATAAGGTACGGTAAAGAAGAAGAGGATTTCTTCAAATGGTATATCAAAACAATAGTACCCTAAAATGTATAGTTTGTTAAATCCCCAAACAGCCATGCTTGTAAACCATTGGTCCCAAATTAAAAATAGGATAGCGGTTATGGCTATTGCAGGAAAGAGTTGAGGCCAGTATTGATAAAATTTTACCTTTTTGTCAAAAGATAGGATTAGCGGAAACGCTATTGTAAGTATATTGATCCAAAGGTATAAACTATTCATTGCCAGCTCGAGCGCCAGAAAAATCATTGCTGTATGCCTTTAAAGACTGGCGCAACATTCTTCTTGCAACAAAGATACGGGTTTTAACCGTTCCAATTGGAATGTGTAATTCGTCGGCTATTTCTTGGTACTTAAAACCTTCTGAGTTTAATAGGAAAGTCACTCTTAAATCTTTAGGAAGAGCTTTTATGGCCTCAGTAAGATCTTGACGGATGAATTTCAACTCGGCTTGATTAATGGTTTGGTGATTTGGGATATCAAGGAAATAGGTATTGTCTGTTGTGTCAATGAAGGTATTGCGTTTCATCATTCTTCTATATTGGTTGATGAAGCTGTTTCTTAATATGGTGAACAGCCAAGCTTTTAAATTACTTCCACTGTGAAATTTGTCTTTATACCTTAATGCTTTCAGCATGGTTTCTTGCACCAAGTCTTTAGCATCATCCATATTTCTGGTCAATTGTAAGGCTAGGGCTTTGAGGGATTTCATCTCTTGTTTGATTTGATCCTCAAATATTAAGTCATTTGTTGATTGCATGGTACAAAGGTCATTGTTTTGTTTAAGAAATCTTACACACCTCGTTTAATTTCTGTTTAAAAAAAGTTAAACAACATTTAAATCAATGATAATCAGAGATATAAATATAATTTTAAAAGCGAATTGAGGGCAATAAATATTTTTGTTTAAGGGCTAAAACTCAGTATTTATTGGGTTAAAGAGCTGTTTAACAAGGTGTAATAATTAAACAAAATAGAGCGATAGATTTAAGTTATAAAGAAGTTATTTTCAATATAAATTTACTAATTACCTGTAAATCAAATGAATATGTAGTTTTTTGATTTGTTTAAAATTACTTTAACAAAAAAATGCTGTTGGTCGAATAGTATGCAAGACTTACACTTTATATCAAGTATTTTTGTGCTAGCTAAAACTATTTAGCTTTTTAATCGTATAGTATACAATGTTGGTTTCAGTATTTAGAAAGGCACATTTTAACGCCGCACATAGATTGCACAATCCCATATTAAGTGATGATGAAAACAAAGCTTTGTTTGGTTTGTGCAACAATCCAAATTATCACGGGCACAATTATATATTGGAAGTTAAAGTGAAAGGTCCTGTTGATCCTAAAACAGGATATGTTATAGATACCAAGATTTTAAAACAATTGATTCAAAAAGAAGTACATGATCCATTCGATCATAGAAATTTAAATTTAGATACAGAAGATTTCAAGACACTCAATCCAACTGCAGAGAATATAGCTGTTGTTATATGGAGACGCCTCAAGGCGCATTTACCAGCAGAACTAACTTTAACGGTAAGATTATTTGAAACAGATAACAATTACGTAGAATACGAAGGCGAATGAACAACCACACACACCAACATGACGATCATGATCATGACGACCATCATGACCACTCAGAATTCACTACTCAAACGCCTTTAAGAGCGGACGCCTTTGAATTGTCTGATGATGCAAAGATTGATATTATCGCAGGCCACTTTAAGTCCATCATGGAAACTTTGGGCTTAGATTTATCGGATGATAGTCTTAAGGGGACACCTAGGAGAGTCGCTAAAATGTATGTTAAAGAATCGTTTTGGGGATTGAATCCAGAGGCCAAGCCTAGTGTATCTCATTTTAAGAATAAGTTCAAATACCAACAGATATTGCTTGAAAAAGACATTCAATTCTATACCAATTGTGAACACCATTTTGTGCCATTTTTTGGAAACGCGCATGTGGCATACATTCCAAACGGTAAAGTCATTGGTTTGTCAAAGCTAAATAGAATAGTGGAGTATTATTCTAAACGCCCACAAGTTCAAGAGCGCATGACCATGCAGATTGCACAAGAACTTAAATCAATTTTGGGTACTGAAAATGTTGCAGTCATTATTAATGCTAAACATTTGTGTGTGGCCAGTAGAGGGATTAAAGACAACAGCAGTCACACTACAACCGCAGAATACTGTGGCTTGTTTAATGAACCTGAAAACCGTTTAGAATTGCACCGATTATTATCTATTGTTTAGTAAATATTTCCTCGGATTTATTTACTTTCGCAATAGTCATGAACAAGTTTAAAAGCAGTTTATTATTTGCCTGTATTTGCCCTTCATTCTTATGGGCAGGCCTCAATATTTCGCATCCTGATTATTGGAAAAATAGACGACCATCTTCGGCCTATTGGCAACAAGATGTTCATTATACCATTGATGCGCACATTGATGACTCTTTAGATGAAATCAAGGGCACAGAGCGTTTGGTCTATTACAACAATAGCCCAGACCACCTTGATAAAGTCTATTTTCACTTATATCAAAATGCATTTCAACCAGGTGCATATGCACATGCTTTAAATGAGGTGAATCATGAAGTCACTACATTTGGGAAATACGAGGCTCAGAAAATGGGCACCTTGATTGATGGCTTTAAAATTAACGGCCAGCCAGTAGTGTATACCATTGACAACACAATTCTAATGGCTAAACTGCAAAAATCATTAGCCCCTGGTGATTCTCTTATTTTTGATATCCAATTCAGAACCTATTGGGACAACGGCTCAATGAGAAGACGTTTCAAAGTGTTTAGTCCAGATGGTGATAACAAACATTTTGATGGCGTTCATTGGTACCCAAGGATTTGTGTATATGACCGCAAATTTGGATGGGAAACAGACCAACATTTGGGCAAAGAGTTCTATGGCGATTACGGTGTGTTCGATGTGGTTTTGGATTTTCCTTCAAAATATGTTGTAGAAGCCACAGGGGTTTTAAGCAATGCTAACGAAGTCATGCCTGAGAGTTTAAGAAAGCAATTAGACATAGCCAACTACTCTAAAGAAGTGTTTGTTGATGACGGCAAAGCTGAACGTGTGTCAAGTGGATACAAATTTAAGACCCCAACTGAAGGTAGAAAGCAGTGGCGATATCATGCTGAGAATGTTCATGATTTTGCCTTTACCGCAGATCCTACTTATAGAATGGCCAGCGTTGAGTGGAAAGGCATTCAGTGTATTGCTTTGGCTCAAGAACAAAATGCACCTTATTGGTATCCTACAGCCGCTTTTGTAGCCAAAGTAGTTGAAACTTATAGCACTGATTTTGGTATGTATGGCTATCCTAAAATTGTAGCCGCTGATGCGCGCGACGGTATGGAATACCCAATGATTACACTCAATGGGGGCAATTGGCCGGGTCATCAATATGTGATAGCACATGAGGTTGGTCACAACTGGTTTTTTGGTATGATTGGAAACAACGAAACATACAGAGCTATGCTTGATGAGGGCTTTACTCAATTTTTAACTTCATGGAGTATAAAGCGATTCAATCATTATCCATTACATGCGAGTGCTTATGATGAACAAAGTGTATACAATGGATACCTTAACGATGCTTTGAATCACAAAGACATTCCCTTGAATACCCATAGCGATGATTTTAGTTCTGCAGTAGGGCATGGTGGAGGCTACAGACATGTGTATTACAAAACCGCTACCATGTTGTATAACCTTCAATATGTATTAGGCGATACCTTGTTTTTGAGTGCAATGAAACACTATTTCAACACCTGGAAATTTGCACACCCATATCCTGAAGATTTCAGAGCAGCCATTATTCATTACAGCAAAGTGGATTTAAATTGGTTCTTTGACCAATGGATGGAAACCACCAAAACCATTGATTACAAAGTCATGAAGTACAAATTGATAAAGGCTTCTAAATCTGATCAACAGTACCAATATGCTATTCAATTCAAAAGAAAAGGGGATATGCAAATGCCTCTTGATGTTACAGTAACTGATAAGGCCAACCAAACTTATGAGTACATTGTCCCTAATACGTATTTTGTAAAACCTGAAAACAGAGTAGTGCTTAAAACTTGGAAAGGTTGGGGTTTATTGAATCAAACTTACACAGATACCATTCAACTAAAATACCCGATCAAGGCTAT
>JAURIG010000129.1 GCA_030832905.1 Bacteroidota bacterium | reverse complement strand
ATCCCGGTTCCTGCAAAGACAAGGGCTACTAAACATAAAATAAAATTAGAAGGAGCATTCTTACATAATTTAAAAAACATTGATGTTGAATTTCCATTACAATGTATGACGGTTGTTTCTGGTGTAAGTGGCAGTGGTAAATCAAGTTTGATCAATGAAACTTTGTACCCAATTTTGGCCAAGCATGTATACAACAGTCAATACCAATGTTTGCCATACAAATCTGTTAAAGGCCTTGAACACATTGACAAAGTCATCCGCATAGACCAAGCACCAATTGGCCGAACACCAAGAAGCAATCCTGCTACCTACACGGGTGTATTTGCAGACATTCGCAACTTGTATGCACAATTACCTGAAGCCAAAATCAGAGGCTATAAACCAGGCAGATTTTCATTCAATGTGAGTGGTGGCAGATGCGAAGCTTGCAAAGGTGGCGGATACAAATTGATTCAAATGAATTTCTTACCTGATGTTGAAGTGCTCTGCGATGAATGCCATGGCAAACGCTATAACAGAGAAACATTAGAAGTGCGTTACAAAGGCAAAAGCATTAACGATGTGCTTGACATGCCAATTGAACATGCTGTTGACTTTTTCGAAAACATGCCACAGATCAGCAGAAGATTACAAGCTCTAGTAGATGTTGGCTTGGGCTATATTACTTTAGGACAATCCTCAACAACGCTGAGTGGCGGTGAAGCTCAAAGGGTCAAATTGGCTGAAGAGCTCTCTAAAAAAGACACAGGCAAAACCTTTTATATTTTAGACGAACCTACTACAGGGCTTCATTTTGAAGACATACATGTATTGCTCCAAGTTCTTCAAAGATTAACAGATAAAGGCAATAGTATTTTGGTCATTGAGCACAATATGGATGTGATCAAAGTAGCGGACTGGATCATTGATTTAGGTCCTGAAGGTGGCGCTGGCGGCGGCGAAATCATAGCCGTAGGCACCCCAGAACAACTGATCAAAAACAAACGCAGTCATACGGCTCAATTTTTAGCTAAAGAATTGAAATGAGTTTTTCATTAACCGAATACTACAATCAAAGTTTTCATAAAATTGAAACGACTGAGACCCAACTTAGTCACGGGTATTTCAAAGATTGTCAATTCAATCAGTGTCAATTGATTGAACAAGATTTTAGCCATAGCACCTTTGTGAATTGCGTGTTCAATGCCTGTCAAATCAGCTTGTGCCAATTGGAACAAACGGGGTTTCAATCTGTTCAGTTCAAAGATTGCCAATTACTTGGTTTGCGCTTTGAACATTGCAATCCTTTTCAATTGAGTATTCAGGCTAGTTCAAGCCAATTCATTATGTGTTCGTTTTACAAAAAGCCCATTAACAAAGCGGTTTTCGAACAATGCCAACTACAAGAATGTGATTTTTCTGAAGCCCAACTCAAACAAGCTCAATTCACTGAAAGCCGATTAAGTGGCAGCACGTTTATGCGAACAGATTTAAGCGAAGCGGATTTTTCAAGTGCCTATGATTACCTCATAGACCCAAGCCAAAACAAGCTCAAAAAGGCTAAATTTTCCAAACATGGATTAGAAGGTTTATTACAGCATTTTGGCTTAATTATCGAATAAATCAAAGCTAAAGTTTTTTCCTTATCTTTGTATTAGATATATGGAAAACTCGCAAGCATTACAATTAGTTGAACTCAACGATTTACACGTTTCATTAGGGGCTAAAATGGTGCCCTTCGCAGGCTACAACATGCCTGTTCAATACAGCAATTTAATTCAAGAACACATGGCGGTTAGAAACAGCGTTGGTGTTTTTGATGTGTCTCACATGGGCGAATTTTTATTGAAAGGTGAACGCGCGCTTGAATTAATTCAATTAGTAACCAGCAACGATGCTTCTGTTTTAACAGATGGTAAAGTACAATACTCATGCTTACCCAATAACACCGGTGGTATTGTAGACGACTTATTAGTCTACCGCAACAATGCCAATGAATTTTATTTAGTAGTGAATGCCTCTAACATCCAAAAAGATTGGGATTGGATTGCTAGCCACAACACTTTCGGGGTTCAAATGGAAAACCTAAGCGACCGTTTAAGTCTATTGGCAGTTCAAGGGCCTAATGCCATTAAAGTGGTTCAAGCTTTAACCGATGTTGATTTATCAGTCATTCCTTATTATGCCTTTACAACTGGCACAGTTGCTGGTTGTGAACATGTGATCATTTCCAACACAGGATACACTGGTGCTGGTGGCTTTGAATTATACGTTGACAACAAAAACGCTCGTCAATTATGGGACGCTTTATTCAAAGCAGGTGAAGCTTATAACATTTTACCTTGCGGTCTAGGTTGTCGCGACACCTTACGCTTAGAAAAAGGTTTCTGCTTATATGGCAACGACATCAATGACACCACTTCTCCAATAGAAGCAGGTCTTGGTTGGATCACTAAATTCTCTAAAGATTTCGTGAACAGTGCCTACCACAAATCATTAAAAGAAAACGGCGTAAGCAAAAAATTAGTTGGCTTTGAAATGATTGATCGCGGCATTCCTCGTCAACACTATACCATCAAAGATGCAGAAGGCAACACAATTGGTGAAGTTACTTCTGGAACCCAGTCTCCTAGCTTAAACAAAGCCATTGGCCTAGGCTATGTTGATGCAGCCTTTTCAAAACCAGGCGCTGAAATTTACATTGAAATCAGAGAGAAAGCGCTTAAAGCCACTGTTTGCAAAATACCTTTTTTATAAATCAAATATGAATACGCTTAAAACACTTGCACTTATTTTAGTATGCAGCCTTGCTATGAGCAGCTTCGCAAAACCTTATGATGATTTTGCTCCTGTTACCAAAAGTTCACCCTATAAAAAATTCGTTCATTTAAACCCCTTTGCTTTATTGGTTGGTGGTTTAGAATTTGGTTACGAAGCGCCTCAAACGCCTAAACAAAGTTTATTGATGAATTTTGGATATTACAATTCCAGAGAAGCAGGTGGATTAGATATCAAAGATGACTTCACTAATATGAGTGGTTTAAGGGTAGACATGCAATACCGCTTTTACAGAAAAACCAATAACTACATCCGTAATGTATATATCGGCCCGTATTTCAATTTCAAAACCATTAGTGCTGATAGAAATTACACAAGATATTTAGGTCCCCCTAGCTACGATTATGTTGATAGCACGGCCAAACAAAGTGCGACTTCGGTATCAGTAGGTTACATGGTTGGTTATAGAAAATCAATATTCGAAAACATCTATATGGATTTAGGCATTGGTGGTGGTATGTTCATTCCAGTGTCTGGCGAACACCATTCCGAATTGAATATTCCTTTGTTTAGCCCATATAACAGAGGGGTACAATTCAAAGCCCACATAGGATTCAGCATAGCCTTATAAGGTTACATTTTACTTTATTGGACGACCCCTTCTGTTGATGTTCATCACTTCACAAAGAAATATGAACACTTAAGGCAATGGTTTTGTAATTTTGCCCTGATTTAATTGTATCTGCATTGAGTAATAACAAGCAAAACATAGTCATCAAATTTGCCGGAGACAGCGGAGACGGCATGCAATTGACAGGCACTCAATTTGCAGAAACCAGTGCTATTTTTGGCA
>JAURIG010000128.1 GCA_030832905.1 Bacteroidota bacterium | reverse complement strand
TTGGGCTTAATGCCTTTGCTCAGAAAAAGAACAAAAACAACAGCACTTCAACAACGCCAATTGTGGCAACAGCTCAGGAGCCAACTGTTGCACCGAAGTTCAATGCCGCCAACGTTGGCAGAGCTGCAGGGCCTTACGCCATTAAAGTCAAATTGAAAGGCTTTAAAAATGTGCCTATTTATTTAGCGGATAATTTTGGCGACAAACAATACCTTAGAGATACAGTGTATTTGGATGCCAATGGGGTGGGTACTTTTACTGGCTCACCTAAATTACAAAGAGGGATGTACATGATTGTTTTCCCTAGAATGGATGGTTATTATGAATTGCCAATTACTGATGATCAAGATTTTTATTTTGAAGGCGATACCACCATGGATGAGTCAAGTGTTAAAGTGGTGGGTTCTAAAGAAAATGAAGCCTTTGCGGAATATCAAAAGAACAGAGCCAATTTTGGTAAAATGCGTTTTGAATTAGACCAAAGCATGAAACAAGCCAAAGCGGCTAAAAACGATACACTATACAATTCACTTAAATCTAAGAAAGACAGTGTTGATGCAAAAGACCTGCGTTTCAGAGAAGCATACATGAGCAACAATCCTAACCATTTGTTGACCAAATTGTTTAAAGCCTTTCAGAACATTAAAATTCCAAGCAATCCAAATCCTAAAGATTCAATGTTTGAATACCGTTATTTCAGAGATCATTTTTGGGACAATGTAGATTTTAATGAAGCAGGTTTGATCCGTGCCCCTCAGGGTTTATTAACCAGCAAATTGAATGATTATGTTGACAAAGTTTCATTTCAAGATCCTGATAGTTTAGTGCATGCAGTTGATATTGCTATCAGCAAAACGGTGCCTTATACTGAAACCCAAAAGTACTTTATTCAATACTTGACGAATAAGTTTCAAGAGCGCAAGATCATGTGTCAAGATAACATTACCATTCACTTGATCAATAAATACTATTGCACAGGCGACGCTTGGTGGTACGATGATACAGCTGGTAAACGCAAAATGTGTGAAGAGGCCAAAAAAGCCCTTCCTACCATGTGTGGCAAAGTGGCTCCAGATTTAAATATGGCAGATACTGCCGGTAAAATGCACCGTTTGTATCAGAACTTAGGCAAATACACCATTTTGTTTTTCTATGATCCAACTTGCGGCCATTGCAAAGAAGTGGTTCCAGTGGTCAACGCGGTTTTTCAAAAACACAAAAAGAATGGCATAAAAGTGTATGCTGTGTCAACAGAAAATCAATATGATGAATGGCGTAAAATGATGCGCAGTCGCCCAGAACTTCAAGAATGGGTGAATGTTTGTCGTGTTGATCGCTATTACCCTTGGCCTTACCATAAACAAGACTATAACATTGTGGCAAATCCTACCATCTTTATTTTAGATGAGAATGCTAGAATCATTGGCAAGAAAATCCACGAAGACCAATTAGAGTTTTTTATAGAATCCTTGTTGTTCGAAAAAGGCATCATAAAGACAAAGCCAACACCTCCAAAAGAAAAAGAGGAAGACAAAACACAACATTAATATTAAGGGGCTTAGGCCCCTTTTTTTATAGGCGCTTTTTTATATCAGATTTAAGTCTTTTGTAAATATCGACGTATCTAAACGATAGGCCAAAGGTATAGAAAGAGCCGCTGTAAGTGTTACCACCCAGGCATATGCGCGTGCCCATACCTGCGCCAACCCAGACCCACCATTTAAGTTTGTAACTGGCAAAGAAACCAAGTTCAACTGGCATAAGGCCTTGTTTGGTTTTATTGTAAGTGTTTTCTAATCGTCTTTCATGAGATTTGCCAGTGCCTAAGCCAATGCCAAAAGGGATGGACAATCTCCATTTCTCTGAATTGTGGAAGTAGTATTCACAGCCAAGGTTGATGTAGTTTAACTGATAGGCTTTCCAAATGGTATTGGAATCTGTTCGACCTAAAGGCGCAGTTGGATTCTTAAAGATGGCTTCTTGATTATGAGAACCATAGTAACCCAAATAAATATTAGTGCGCTCTTCGAAGGTATATCCCAACTGTAAACCAAACATTTTAATAGGCACATCTGTTATGATACTGTTTTTTCCATCTAAACACACATAACTGCTTTTTTTGCCCTTAAGGTCTTCTTTGATGTGATCAAACATACCATGTATCTGAGCCGATAAAGAATGACTCAGAAGCAAGGTGGAACAGATTAAAAGCGGTTTAACCATGACTACAAAAATATTTTAAAATTCTGCGTCTAAGATTGCATCTTTGCCACAGGTGTTGCTTTTTTTAGAAATATCATCCGTTGTTTGTGTGTTGGCCTATTTGTTTTTGGTCTCTAAACAAAATGCGAATGCATGGCTTTTAGGCGGAATGGGTAGTCTGTTTAGTTTGATTTTTTTTTATTGGCAACACTTGTATGCCAGTGCCATTTTAAATGGGGTATACGCTGTTCAAGCCCTATTAGGCTATAAAACCTGGAAGCAGGCCAATCAGGCACTAAAACCTGAATACAGATGGTCATGGTGGATACATTTGATGGCATTGATCATATTTGTTTTAGCGGCTGTTGTTTTAAACCAACAACAAGCTTTGATGGCATGGTCATCAGAACAACACTTATGGCAATTTAATACCTTGTATCTTGATGTTTTAATTGGAGGCCTTGGTATTTGGGCCACCTTTTTAGAGATCAGAAAAGATTTAAGTTGTTGGTGGTATTGGATAATGTCTAACCTTGCCTATGCGCTATTGTATACCATTCAAAGTTTTCAAGGTTCTCCTATGTATGCTTACACTGTATTGATGTACTTTTTATTTGGGTTTTCAGTGTATGTTCAGGTCCAATGGTCAAAGTCTGCTAAGACAACATCAATTTAATGCCAACAATTACAAATACTGCTGCAGCAATTTGATTGATGAACTTAACCGTTTTAGCTTGCATTATGTTTTTAAGCTTAGAGGCAAAATAAGCGATGCCTAATTCCACAATAAATATGCTGAACAAACAAGCTGTGAAATAGAGTATTAAATCCTGGTTGTTGTAATGCATTTTGATTCTAAGCACAGAGCTGATGCTTAACCAGCTAAAAAAATTCACTGGGTTCACGGCATTCAGAATGAAGCCATTACCAACTAGGTACAGCGTCATTTTGTGTTGCTTTTCAAAGAGTTTGCCTTCGGTGTCTTTTGGGGTGGCTTTGAAAAACATCACCGCACCCATAACAATTAAAACAGTGCCTCCTAAAATAGAGACTTCATTTTGATAAGTACTTAAGAATTGGGCAAAACTGCTTGAGGCTATGGCTAAAACAATGAATATTACATCACATAAAATAACCCCCAATGCAATGAAAGCCCCAGAGCGATGACCAAAAGCGATGCTGTTTCTGATCAAAGAAAAAAATACTGTTCCCAGCATAAGGCTTAAAACCAATCCTGTCAATAAACCTTCTAGAACACAATTTACAAAATGCATGGACCTAAAAAAATGTCAAAAATTTAGACAATAATACGCAAAGCAAATGATAACTTTGCATTTGATTATGAGTACTCGTACCGAAAAATTTAACCGTGAAATGCAAAGAGAGTTGGGCCTTATTTTCCAATCCAAGATGCACGATTGGTTTGAAGGCGCATTTATAACTGTTACAGATGTGAGTTCAAGTCCAGATTTGGGCTATGTAAAAGCGTATTTGAGTATTTACAATGTAAAAGA
>JAURIG010000127.1 GCA_030832905.1 Bacteroidota bacterium | reverse complement strand
TGAAGACATGGCTAAAACGAATGAAATCACAGCTTTCCCATTAAACATTGCTGACAAAAAGAATCTCAACACTACAACCCTTAATCACTTTACCATTTTAATGGAATGGTTAACCGAACGCATGAACAATACTGCCCCTAAATTAGTATTGTTTAACTCCAAAGAAACGCAAGAAACAGCCAAAACCATTGGCACTTCAAAAGTGTTCATTTCTGGTATCAATTATACCATTGAAAAGAATGAATTCAACGGTGTTACTTTGGTTTACAGTTTAATTCTTTACCCAACTTTGCCATTTTACCTTTACGATCAATTCAAAAAAATCTATCGCTTTAATTTGTCATCGGTTGTTTTCGATGTCGAGACCAGTAAAATCTTATACAGCAGTAACAACACCTTTAGGTTTAAATACAACCGAAAAGACTATTTAAATAATCAGATTTACGCCTTGTTTAACCAAATTAAAACCAAACCAGTTCATGAATAAGTTTATAGCCATTTTCTTTATTATCATTGCTCCTGAAGCTATAATAGCCCAAAACGGGAAAAGCATACCTGGTTTTTTGGGATCTAAGAATTGTATTAGCCTCACTACACATGCCAATATCAATCCCAATATGGATTTCTTGATACAATTATTCAGCCCTAGCAAGGGCATTCAATTTGAAAGAGTTACTAGCAGAAGAGGTACTGTGAGTTTTGGATTTACAAATCAAAAAATTACCATTGATGATTATTCATACGATGCATTTCATTATAAAGACAATGATTTGTCTGTACCAGCATGGAACTCATATGGCTATACCTCCTACAAAGGCAAAATTTCATTTACTGAAAACCATTTCTTTGTTGCTAAAACCTACTACCACTTAGCCTTAGGTTCTATTGCGCCTCAAGGAGCCTATATGCGATTCAAATACAATTTATATTGGCAAAAAGTGATCAATGATGAAATGGAATATGGCGGCGGAGTAACCACGAAAAAAAATCCAAATGGCAACAGCTTGTACAAAACTCAAAACACATCATCTTTTGGAATTGAGTTTGGTCGCAAACGCTTTTTCAATAAAAACCTGTTTATAGAAAAATCAGTAGCCTTTAATCTGCCCAATAATTTTTGGCATACTACAAGTGGTACAAAATATGGCAGTATTGAAGACTTTAACGAAACACATATGAACTATTACATGTCTAAAAACAGAACCGTACAATTTCACTTAAGTGTTGGACTAGCCTTTTAATACCTATGAAAAAACAACTATTTTACATTGGAATGCTCTGTGGTTTAATCTTAGGATGCGATAACATTCAAGATACAAGACCTGCCTCTTCTATGACCATTACTGGCGGGGGCGGCACAAGCTCTAACACCATTGCCTATACTTTTCCAAATTGCAACCCTTCAGTCAATTCAACTTATTGTTCTGCCTTGTTGAACTTTAATTTGAGTTTTGGGGGCTCAAGCTATCAACCAAGTATAGTGATTACAGGAGATGAAGCCAATATAACGTATGCCAATAGCAACAACGATGTGGTTACCATAGGATTAAAACCTTTTGTAAAAGGCAAATCATGTAATTATGTGATTAATTACAATCCTGTTTTGGGAGTCAACAAGGCCTATATCAATATTAATGGCAATAGTTTAGGCAGCACTAAATTGAATGCTACCGCCAATACAGACACCTTACACATGAATTTTAATAGTTGGGATAACTCATACAACATGGTGTTCTGTAATTCCACTTTCTATTATACGTTTAATTCTAGCAGTTATTCTAAAAGTATAGAAGGTCGTTTCGATTTCATTTACCCATAGTGTATGCACTTCTCTTCCAAGACCATAGAAAAAGCGGTTGAAGCCTTATCTGGATTTCCTGGTGTTGGAAAACGCAGTGCTCTGCGCATGGTTATGCATTTATTAAGAAGACCAAATACTGAGGTAGAAGCCTTGTCTGAGGCCTTAGTTCAACTCAAAACCCAATTAATGCAATGCTCTGTATGCTGTAATATTAGCGATACACCCATATGCAATATTTGTAGCAGTGTGAACAGACAACACCAAACCATTTGTGTTGTTGAAGACATCATGGATGTTATGGCCATTGAAAACACTGGTCAATACAATGGGGTTTATCATGTTTTGGGCGGCTTAATCTCTCCTATAGATGGCGTTGGCCCAGAAGACCTCAACCTTGATGCCTTAATCAAGCGCTTAGAAGGCGATGCTGTTCAAGAAATCATTATGGCCCTTAATGCCAATGTTGAAGGTGATACAACAGCCTTTTACATTGCTCGAAGATTACAAAACTCCTCTGTTAAATTAAGCACCATTAGTAAGGGTATTTCCGTTGGTAGTGAATTAGAATACACAGATGAGATTACACTTGGCAGATCGCTTATTGCCCGTGTCCCTTATCAAATTTAAAG
Organism: Bacteroidota bacterium; assembly: GCA_030832905.1. Classification (GTDB taxonomy): domain Bacteria; phylum Bacteroidota; class Bacteroidia; order NS11-12g; family UBA955; genus JABMMZ01. The sequence continues at coordinate 1,286 of JAURIG010000127.1, read as the reverse complement.
CTTTATGAATTTGGACTTATATGTCCTATTTTCTGTAGCTAAATTGAGTAAATAAAGTCCTGCTTTAAGTTGCACACATGGTATTGCTTTAGCTTGATTGAGCGTGCTCTGTAAAACGATTTTTCCTGTAATATCAGTAATAACAACTTGGCCTTCAAAAGCGCCAGCAATTTGAAATTCATCAGTAACTGGCATCGGATACAACAACAGGGTATGGTCTTCATTTATACCAATAATTGATTGATTGTTTTTCGAGCAATATACTGGCATATGGGTAAACATCGTATCAGCACAACCACTGCTGTCTTTAACATACAAAGCGATTGCGTATAGGCCAGTATCTTTATAGGTATGCTGAGTAATAAGCGGTGCCATTCCAGACACATTATCGCCATATTGCCACCAAACATTGAGGGGTTGCTTAGAACATTTAGCTGTGAATTGTTTGGTCCAGCAATCAGCTAGGCTCAATGTATCTATTGAAAGTATAGATAAAGGGCAAGGCAAATTGGAAATACAATCTACATTGACAAGCACATTAGCGGTATCTGCACAACCAATGGAGTCTTGAACAATCATTTTTGCTTGGTATTGGCCATTCTTGAAATAAGTATGGGTGGCAAATGTGGTGTTGGCGCTGTCTCCATCTCCGAAAAGCCATACTTTGCGCTTGGCATTTGCACTGATCCATGCCACAAATTCGTAGTCTCGACAATTATAACTAACGGTATCATATGAATAAATACCAATTTCGCTCAAATCACAGGGATTGCTACAGTTAACCGTAAAGGGCAAGCACAAAGAATCCGCACAACCATTGATGTCTTGGATTTTGCCACAAACCGTGTAAGTAGCATTCTTATTATAGGCGTTATGGGGTTTATAACAACCGCAGCTGTGCCCATCACCATAAGTCCACTTGTAGGAAGTAGGTGTTCCGCCAGAGTATTTGTATTTAAAATACAAATGGTTACAATTACTCAATACGGTATCAAGATAGATACTATCCAAAGACAAAGTGCAAGGCGTTTGGGCTTTTAATGCATTTGCCAAAAGCAGCAGTAAAAACAATGTAAGTAGCGATTTAAATCTCTTCATGATAATTAAATGATAGCATGGTGACTAAGTTCTGAAATGAATCGACTCACTGGAAAGCCCATCACATTATAATAGCAGCCTTCAATTTTTTTAATGCCTACATAACCTATGAACTCTTGAATACCATAAGCGCCTGCTTTGTCTAATGGAGAATAGGTGTCTAAATAATAGTCGATCATTGATTCGCT
>JAURIG010000126.1 GCA_030832905.1 Bacteroidota bacterium | reverse complement strand
TGACGGGTGAAGTTGGAAGCGGCAAAACCACCTTGTCAAAAACGCTTTTAAAAACACTTGGCTTTCAAAAGGCTGTTGATAGTCCGACTTTTAACCTCGTTAATACCTACCATTGGGCCAATCAAACGGTTTATCATTTCGACTTATACCGCATCCAATCAGTACAAGAGCTTAACGAAATAGGTTTCTTGGAATACCTTGACAGTGGTCACCTATGTTTGATTGAATGGCCTGAATTGGTTTTAGACTTTTTAGATCAACCTTATCTAAATTTAAGTATAGAACACCATGACAACATGAGGCACTATGAATTAATCGCCATCAATTAAAGTTATTTTAAAGACCAAATTTCCGCACCCAATTCATACTGATCAACCACATAATACAGCAAATTTTCATGAAACGTTAGCTGCATTGGTGGCAATTCATTGCTGTTAGAATAAGCACCTGTTATGGCACTCACTTGATGATTGAGTCCAATGTACCAAAGTTCTGGTTGATTCACCCCAATATTTGACACAAAATAAGCCCCTTTATTACAAACCAATGCTGCTCTCGGAATACATGACACAGGCCCTTTTTGAATGTCTTTAAACAACTTAGTTGACTTCTCTGTACCTTGACTACTCCAAAGTTCTATTCCATGATCACCATCATTAGCAAAAAAGAATAAGACATTGTTCACCACCATCGGAAATGCGATATCAGAATCTTCCTTCCCCGGCAAAATATCCTTAATTAACTGTGTCTTTAACTGAATTAAATCTAGAGCCCATAATTCTCTTCCATGCATGCCATCCGTTGCACTCAAATACAAATTTTTATCTGTTCCCCCTAAAATTTCAAGTTGAGAGCCCTCTTCTCCCTTGGCTATATCTGCCACTAAAGCACAGGTTGAAGTCTCTCCTTTACTGCTCCATAATTCAAGACCATGTTCACCATCATCTGCCACAAAATAGAGCGCATCCTTATGCACCATCAACCCAACAGGGTCTGAACTATGCGCTCCGTTGTATACATCTTTATGCATAAGCGCCTGAACACCATTGGTTTTCCATAGCTCATTGCCGTTATTGTAATTATCTGCTACAAAGTACAATTCATCTTTGAATACTGTCATCCATTGGGGTGATGAGGAACTTGTACCAGGTGAAATGTCTTTAAACAATCTAGTCCCTTTGATGCTGCCATCTGTGCACCACAATTCTTGCCCTGAAACCCCATCATTGGCATTAAAATATATCAAATGCTTATACCCTATGAGCTGTTGGTCATTGGCTAAAGGTTGTGCATATACAAATTGTTTGAGTTTAAATGTGCCAGAGGCATTGCCATCACTCACCCATAACTCTAAAGATTTACTAGCATAATTGATCACAGTAAAATAAAGTTTTTGTTCATACACATAAGCAAAATCCAATTGCAAATCAGACATAGACAATTGCTCATTGGCCAAATAAATGGTTTTAACTTCATAAAACTGTTTGCTATCAGAGGCATAACGCCACAAAGCAATGGCATCTTCAGTGGCGTAAAAACACATTAGATCTTTTTGAAACCCTCTAATTAACTGAGGCGAAAAACCTATCCCTTTTTGGTTGATGTTTTTGTACAAAGCTAATTGATAGGTATTGTTTTGTTCTTGTAACTTGAATAATTCTTGCCCATAGTATGCATCTTTATAAACCAAATACCATTGTTGCTTGTAGGCTACTAATTCTAAAATGGCAGTAGATGCAATTGACTTGTTTTGCCATTTCAAATCTTGAACCTTTAATTGATTATACAACTGAATATTGGACTGTGACTCAATCAGAACAAGCCCATCAGCAAGCACTTTATATACGGATCCCTTCCCTACAAGTTTCATTTGAAAAGTTTTATCAAGGTATATGACTTGTTGAACACCATTGGCTTGAAGCGTACTTAAATACAAGCCATTGGATTCAACAGACACTGCAGTGATATTAATGCCTTTTCCAAGGCCAACGCGTTTTTCAACGCTTAAACCTTTACTCTGCTTGAAAGGCTCTAAATGAATTTGATAAAGGGCGTCATCTAAGTACAAATAATTTTGTTGAGCTTGAACCAATAATCCAGCGTATTTAGATTGACTCAAACGCAATGTCCAATCTGATTTTAGAACCGTTAAATTACTCAAATCAACGGCAAAGCATATCAAAGCATTGGCTGAGGATTTATCTGCAGACAACAATAAATAGGCGCGTGTTTCAGGATTATACACTGCCGATATAAAGTCTGTATAAGCTAACAACAATTTTGTACCTAAAGTTTGTCCGTTGCTGAAATAAAGTGACTGACGACCGTTCTCATTAATCGAGAATATTACACCACCAGCAACAGCCGTTAAGTGCTGAGGCTCTTCTTTGTTATTTCCCGGCTTCAAATCTTTGATTAAATGCGTACCTGCCTCAGTACCATCGCTTACCCATACTTCGACGCCATTAATACCATCATTGGCCAAAAAATACAAAAGGCCATTTGAAAAGGTTAATTGCTTCGGACTGTAATTGGTTTTCCCGTGATTGATATCTTTAATTCTAACAGTCCCTTTTTCGGTCCCATCTGACTTCCATAATTCAGTGCCTTTGTCAGATTCATAGGCTGTGAAAAACACCAAACCATTGCCAGCACAAATCTGATTCGGCAAGGATGAACAATTGCCTTCACAAATGTCTTTTACCAAACGGCTGTTTTGTGTAAGCAAATCATTGGCCCACAATTCCATGCCATTTTTATCATCATCAGCCACATAAAACAAGGTGTTACCAACTGTTGTTAACCCGTGCACCTTGCTACCTTTGTCGCCTTTGATCACATCTGCTAGTAATTGAGGGGTTTGAGACCTTACAACTTGAGCCAATCCAAAGGCCAATACACACCAAAAGAACCGCTTAAAAAACATCATACAATGATACAAAAAACCTTGCATTCTTAAAGTACAATATGGTGATTCAGTCTTTTGGTTTTTAACTTATATTTGCTGAGTGCAAATTCAATTAAAAGGTAGAACAGCTTTAGTTTGTGGCAGTAGCCAAGGGATTGGCAAAGCCATTGCAACTCAATTAGCCCTTAGTGGTGCCAATATCATTTTATTGGCTAGAAACGAAGAAAAACTCAAAACCATCTGCGCCGAATTAGACAGTCAACAAGGTCAAACCCATCAGTATTTAGTGGCAGACTTTAATGAAATTGACTCTGTTGCCAATGTTTGCAAACAGATTGAACTAATGCCAATTGATATTCTGATCAACAACACGGGAGGCCCAGCTGCAGGACCTGCAATTGATGCGCCTATTCAACAATTCATTTCAGCATTTGAATTGCACTTGATCAACAATCAGCAAATCACCCAAGCTGTTGTTAAACATATGAAAGCGAATGCCTTTGGCCGAATCATCAATATCATCTCAACATCTGTAAAAGTGCCTTTGCACAATCTAGGTGTTAGCAATACCATTAGAGGCGCTGTTGGCAATTGGTCTAAAACCATAGCCAATGAACTCGCTCCTTTCGGTATAACCGTCAACAACATCTTACCAGGTGCTACTGAGACTGAACGCTTAGGCAATATCATCAATAACAAATCGTCTAAATTAATGGTGGATTCAAGTCAAGTTACTTCCGAAATGCTTGCAGAAATCCCTATGGGTAGATTTGGCAAACCAGAAGAACCTGCCTATGCAGCCTGCTTCTTAAGCTCTGAATTTGCAGCCTACATTACAGGCACCAATATTGTCGTTGACGGAGGTAGGACACCGTGTCTATAAAGCCTTACATACAAGCTGCTAGATTGCGCA
>JAURIG010000125.1 GCA_030832905.1 Bacteroidota bacterium | reverse complement strand
CCTGGGCTTGCTGTATATCCTGCGCTTGTCAATTGACCTGTTACTGGATCAGTTGTGAATGCAGACGTACCAAAACGAGTTGTCATTCAAACAGGACGAAATCCCGCAGCCGCTTTAGCCGCAGCAGACGCTGTTTCAATGGTTTTTTGTAAGGTATGTGATTGTCCTAATTCTTTCATAAATCTCATAAAGGAATTATTCTTGACGGTGTTTCTTTAGTAATTTGGCTTTGTTCTCTGTGCCTTCAACCAATCTAGCAATGTTTTTTTGGTGGGTTAAAATGACCATTATGGCAGCTGCTATTCCAAAAGCCACAAAAAGCGGTTCTTCATTTTTGTAGATCACTATTGCAAATAAAGGAAATGCAATAGCTGCTAACATGCTGCTTAATGATACATACCTCGTTGAAAATAAAACCACAATGAACAATAGAACACATGCTAACGCGGAAAGGTAATGAATGCCAATGATCATGCCTAACAGTGTTGCAATGCCTTTGCCACCTTTAAATTGGCAATAGATAGGGAAGATATGACCTAAAACAGATACTAAACCAAACAACAATTGAATGTTAACGTATCTAACAGATCCAGGATCTAAAAAATAGCAATAGCGCACTAAACTAGCCGCCGTTAAACCTTTTAAAACATCAATGATGAGTACCAAGCTTCCAGCTTTTTTGCCCAAAACTCTGAAGGTGTTTGTAGCACCAGAATTCCCGCTACCATGAGCTCTTATATCAACGCCATAAAAGGCTTTTCCTACCCATAAAGCGGTAGGCATTGAGCCTATCAAATAAGATAAAATGACGCCGATTAAAATGATGGTTATTTCCATGAAGTTTTAATTTGGAGTTTTTTAATAAATAGCAAATATACCACTTTTTTAAAAATAGGGCAAATTTGAGTTTAATGTTATGATTATCAGTTGTTTAATGCTTATTCGTCAGGGTCGGCGTCATTGCGTTTCAAGAAGTTGTCTTTAGCTTTTTCACTGCCCAATCGAATTAAGAATTGTTCATCGCTCATTTTAGTGGCTTCTGCAGTAATAGCGGTAACCAGTTCCGCATTACTACTGGCAATCATCATATTGCCTCTCATGTATTCGAAGTACATCCAATCTCCGGCATCGGTCATTATGTATAGGTAGATTTTATCGCCACTTCGCTTTTTCTCAATGGCAATAGTTGTACTATAGTTTTTATTTACGATGATGCCGTTAAACAATGGCATGCTTAAAGACCCCGTTGAAATGAATTTTCTTCTGATGCGGTTAAAGGCCAAATCAATATCTGTAAACACAAATCCAGATTTAAACTCACCATCAGCAGGAACAACGCCATTAGATTCTAAAGACTTGATCATTTTGCCAGCGAGTTTTTCGTCTGAAATCAACTCAGCAATGCCCATTTTGACATCTGCGGTTTTTTGATTTGGTGTAGGGCTGCCAGCATTTTCAGCATTCAATACTTTAAGGATTTTGGCCTTGAGTTCCGCTGAAAAAGGGAAGTCTAACCACATGGTTAAGTTGAATCTGAAGGTGCTATCTGTAGCGGCATGAGTAGCAGTACCTGCTGATACGCAATGCACTTTTGGTGCTTGAATATTGAAATCAAATTTACCTTCAGCAAACACACTGTGGTCCTTTTCATTGAACTGAATGTAGTTGCCTTTTAGCCCATGGTTCATGAGTTTGTTTTCATTGCCAATCATGAAAGCATCTTTAACATCGTCGTAATACATGATACCTGTGTCAGATTGTAATTCAGGGTCGCTGTAACGGCGCTTTAAATCAAACATAATAGGGTACACGTGATTGCTGTCGTTGGCAAAGTACAAACCAATAGACAAGCGCTTGTTGTCTTTGTCTCTAGGGTTGTTAACATTGATCACAACGTGTTTAGGATCTACCACATCTCTGTATCTTAACCATAGCGTTTCCATTTTTACAAATGAATGCATTGGTCTAACAAACCCCATGAACTCAATTGGTCTGCTGGTACTGATGATTTTAAAGGTGCCTTTGAATCCAATTTTCTTATCGAGGTATAAGAGTTTGTTTTCTTCAATTCTGCCGTAACCAACTAAATGTTTGTCTGCATCTATTCTGATACTATCGACTATTAAAGGTTGTTCTTTATTGTATTTATCAATATAACGGTAGTAGCCTGTAGCTGCTAAATTATTGCCCCCGTGAATAAAGGTTCTACAGTTTTTGATTTCATGGAATTTATCGTTTCTGTTGGCTTCAATTCGAGAACTGTCTAATCTATCCATAAAGGCCTTTTCACGCACGATTGCTTTGCCTTCAAAAGGAAATACTCTACTGTCCGCAACGTCTATGTAGGGAATTTTTTCCATGAAAAGCACGTTCTTGATCAAATCAAATTTGGCGTAATGGCATTCAAATTTCACGCTGTCTTTGGCGTCTTGAGGTAGGCCAGCAAACATTGGTTTGATTTGGCCCATAGCTACACCTGGCTTGATCTCCATGGTTTTTTTATTCATGTCCCAATGGTAATCATTCATGTTACTTGAATAATGGTTGTAAGGGAAGTGGGTGTAGGCGCCTACATCATTGGTATTGAAATGGCCAATTCGAATATCAAAATCTAAATTGCCTTTGACATTATTGCATTCGAATGCAAATTTGCTTGGATCAACCGCGAATATTTGAATGTTTGATGCAGCCGCTTTACTCTGATTTCTGCCAAATACCATGTCTTGACTACTAAAATGTGCTTCAGACCACATCAATTTGCCATTGCCATGTAAATCTTGAGGTGACAGGGTAACTTGACCATCAAAATCATAGCCCATTTTAAAGATTTTCAAATTGCTGTCTAACTTGGTTTGAAGCATTTTGTCTTTTTTAGGATACCATTCCGTTTTTACATTGGCGGCCGTTACCAGTGGGTATTTGCCACTTTCTGGTAAATCAAAGCTGGTGCTTTGACCAGTGGTTAAGTCAGGTAAAAGCAAGTACTCCGGAGATTTTGAAGTACTGGTTTCGTATTCAATAGTACCGCTGCCATAAAACCCTCTGTTGCTTAGGTTGATGGTAAGATCACCTTTGCCTTTGCCTTGATACATAGGCAGATTCACTTGGTCCACAAATCCTAAAGAGTAATCAGGTTGAATTCTTGCCACATTTTTAATGTCAGGGAAAATACCATCTGATACCAAAGTGCCATTAAAGCCAAAACCAGCAATGGTAAAATTGTCAAGAGAATCAATTACAAATGGATCAACTTCGAATTTAAACTTATCGGCTTTGTAGGAGTGGTTGTGGGTAAGAGCTCTGTCGTAATTGATCTCTGATCCACGTTCTGCAATGAAAATTGGGTATTCTGCAAAATTCTTTAGCCCCGATTTGTTGTTGGATTTGTCTATTAAAATTCTACCGTAAGTATTAGATAAAACACTTTCTACTTTTCTTAAGCTCTTGATGTTTTCGTCTGGGTAATAAATCACCATGCTGTCCATGGTGGTATTGTTGATCTGAAAGCCTGAATAATCAAAATTGAAATCTTGAGAATAGAAATCAATTCTACCGGCTCTTATCATACCGGAAAAATGCAAATTCTTATTTTTCTTAATGATCAATCTTTGATCTTTAGGAAGCGATGTAACGTTTTGAGAGTCAGAGAAAGTGAATTTTCTGACCCCTTCCATTTTAAGTTCATGGGAATTGAAGTTGTAAGTGATGTTTGGCTTTGCCGCAATAATGCTTCCAAATCTCAATACATCGTAATCTTTACCACCTGTATTGTTGGCGTTCCAATTGTATAGTTTGTCTCTAACATAAATGGAGTCATTTTTAGGAAAATAATAAATAAAGCCATC
>JAURIG010000124.1 GCA_030832905.1 Bacteroidota bacterium | reverse complement strand
GTTCTGTAGTTGAAGGTTCTTCTTGAATTGGTGCTATAGCAGATGGTATTGGTGGCGGGAGATTAAAAATAATACTGCTTAATTCCTTTACTTCACCTGCTTTAACCCAATTATCTAGGCCATTGCGCCATACTAAATCGTCTTCCTTAATGCGCTTATCTCTTAACTGATCAAAAGTATAGGGTTCAGATTGTTTTCCATCCTCAACCAGAAAATAAAAAGCATTGTTTGATGGGCTTGAATAGGGATTAGGTTTTAGCTGATTAAATGCTTTTACTATGCTGCTTCCAAGCTTTGGTTCTAATTGAAACTTAAAATAAAATTTTGCTTGTTTATTAACGACTTGACCTTGGCCCAATTTGTACAAATAGATACCTAAAGCAGAAAACCATAACAAAGGCAAAAGCGTAAATCTTGCTCTCATGCGCTCAGCATAATCATATGATCCGAAATACTGCAAGTTGATAAGAAATGGCGGCAAACAAATGATTGCAAGCACTAGGAAAACTATGCCGATTATTTTCAAGGTTTTATTCGGTTGAGTAGGCTGTTTATTGGCGCTAGGACTAAGTATCAAAGCAATTATACCGGGTAAAATTGGGGTACAGGTCAACAACAAAAATGTCCACCATCGGCCTATATGTTTTGCTCTACCAAAGCATTCTGCAATAGCAAAAAACAATAAAGCAATGATCAAAAAAAGTAATACACCCATATTCTGCAACCAAATTTAAATCGTTTTGGGTTATTTATCCCTATCCTACTCAAAAAACAATTCCACCCCAATGATTGTTCTTGAAATGTGACCGTTGAAGAAATAGATAGAATCATAGAAATGGCTTGGGAGGATAGAACGCCCTTTGAGGCCATTCACTTTCAATTTGGTTTATTGGAAAAAGAGGTAATTGCTTTGATGAGAAAAGAACTTAAACGCAGTAGTTTTAAGCTCTGGAGAAAACGTGTTAACAGTGGTGTGAGTCAAAAGCATTTGTTTAAACGCAACCAAGACATTACGCGATTTAAGTGCACGCTTCAAAAACAAATCACCTTGAATAAAATTTCAAAACGATGAAGCCATTTGCGACAGAATATGCTGTTATTTTAGAACAAATTGACCGAATCGATCCTGTGCGATATGGCAAGACTAGAAATTTTGCCCAGGGTGCTGTTACAATGTTATCGCCCTATATCTCGAGGGGTATGATCAGTACCAAGCAAGTCGCACAAACCATTTTAGCCAAAGGCTATAAGCCAACAGACATTGAGTCTTTTCTAAAAGAGTTGGCTTGGAGAGATTATTTTCAAAGGGTTTGGATGCATCACAAAACTGGCATTGATGCTGATTTAAAACTAGCCCAACCGAATTGCTTGAATCACAAAATCAGTGCGGCCATAGTTGAGGCCAATACCAGCATTGAAGCTATAGACCAAGGCATTAAAGCCCTTTACGATACTGGCTATATGCACAACCACATGCGCATGTATGTAGCAAGCCTTGCATGCAATGTGGCTAAAAGCCATTGGCGATTGCCTGCACAATGGCTATATTATCATTTGTTAGATGCCGATTGGGCCAGCAATGCTTTGAGTTGGCAGTGGGTAGCTGGCAGCTTTAGCAGTAAAAAGTATTTTGCGAATCAAGAAAACATCAATAAGTATTTTAACAGCCATCAACGTCAGTCCTTCTTAGATGTGCCTTATGAAGCGTTTAATACCATGCCAATTCCAGGACAATTAGACCAATTAATTGCTCCAGTATTTCACACAACATTGCCAACTAGCAATCCTGTTGAATTAGACCCTTCTCTGCCAACTTATGTATACAATTTCTATAACTTAGATGTGCTTTGGGGCGCTGAGCAGAAGGCCAATAGAGTCTTGTTATTAGAGCCTAGCTTTTTCAATCAATATCCTGTTGGCAATAGAACCATTCAATTCGTTTTGGACTTGGCTAAAAACATTGCTGGCATACAAATTCAAGTGGCTGAATTTGAAACGGTATTGGGTAAAATTGAAACTCAAAAGATCCACTATAAGGAGCACCCAAGTAATGCGCATTACAGAGGCATACAACATGAGAGAGATTGGATGTTCAGCGAAGTAACTGGCTACTTCCCTTCCTTTTTTGCATACTGGAAAAAGTGCGAAAAACAGATTGGAAAATTGATGGATGACTCTACTATTGCTCAACAATTATCACTTTTTAATTAAGCATTCATTTTGACCAAACAGTCTGTTTTTATACTCTTTCCGCATCAGCTTTTTCAAAATATTGAACGATTAAAAACGGTTGATGAAGTTTACTTAGTTGAAGCGCATTTATTCTTCAAACAATACAAATTCCACAAACAAAAATTGGCCTTTCATAGAGCGACTATGAAATACTATGAGGCCTTTTTAAAGGCGCGTGAGATCAAGGTGCATTACATTGACTGTGGCGATCCTGTGAGTGATATAAACACTTTGTTGTCTGAACACATAGCGCATAAGATAAGTGACTTGCATTACTATGATGTTTGTGATGAGTGGTTGGAGAAAAGCATTCGGAAATCTGTTGCTGGAACAAGTATCAAAACCCATAAGCATAACAGTGAATTGTTCATTAATTCAGAGGCTGCACTTGAGCAGTATTTTGGCAATAGAAAGCGCTATTTTCAAACTGATTTTTACACCCTACAGCGCAAACAATTGACTATTTTGCTAGATGAACAACAAAAACCGATTGGAGGCAAATGGAGTTTTGATGCAGACAACAGATTAAAATACCCAAAAGATAAAGTGCCCCCTGCGGTTACTTTTCCTGCACTGAATGCGTTTTATCAAGAAGCGTTTGACTATGTTGAACAGCACTTTGCCAACAACTATGGAGTGCTTTCGCGCAGGTTTATTTATCCTTCTACCCACGAAGAGAGCATTGCTTGGTTGAATCAATTTTTGGAACAGCGTTTTAGTGCCTTTGGGGAATATGAAGACGCAATAGTTGACAAGGCAATCATATTACACCACAGTGTGTTGACCCCTATGTTGAATGTGGGTTTGCTGACCCCTCAACAAATCATTAAGGCCACATTAGCTTATGCCGAAAAACATGAAGTGCCGCTGAATTCTTTGGAGGGTTTTATACGCCAAATCATTGGCTGGAGAGAATTCATTAGAGGGGTTTATGTTTACAAGGGTAACGAGGAGAGAACTCGAAATTATTGGGGGTTTACAAAAAAGATTCCTGCATCATTCTACACGGGTACAACGGGTATTGAACCGATTGATGTGACGATTAAAAAAGTACTTGAAACAGGCTATTGCCATCACATTGAACGGTTAATGCTTTCAGGCAATTTTATGCTTTTGTGTGAATTCGATCCTGATGAGGTGTATCAATGGTTTATGGAATTGTTTATTGATGCTTACGATTGGGTAATGGTGCCCAATATTTATGGCATGAGTCAATTTGCAGATGGGGGCTTACTTGCCACAAAACCCTATATCAGCGGCAGTAGTTATGTCTTAAAAATGAGCAACTATAAAAAAGGTGCATGGTGCGACACTTGGGATGCCCTCTTTTGGCATTTCATGAACAAGCAAAGAGACTTTTTCTTATCCAACCCCCGCCTGGGCATGCTCATCAAAACCTACGACAAAATGAGCGATGAAAAGAAGCATCAACATGCAAGTAATGCAAAGCAGTATTTGGAAGGGTTGAGTGAATAGAAATAATTAAAGTATATGCTGAATGGGTCCATTAAATTATTGCGTTATTTATTTCAAGAAAAAGGATTATAAGGCATAGACCGGGAATATTCAATCATTCTATCAAATTCATCAGTAATATGAAATTCTTCAATGCATAAAATAAAATCCAATAAA
>JAURIG010000123.1 GCA_030832905.1 Bacteroidota bacterium | reverse complement strand
ATGGCACATTGCTTTCGGAGCGTTTATTTTTCGAATTGAAAAGATCTGCTAAAGCAAAATTAAATTCGTTTTCTGCACGCCAAATGGCATCTGCAGAATAAGTGCCATCAGCGGTAATTTTTAATGGAATTTCATATTCGTAATAGTTGCCAACTAAGTCTGTACCAATGCGCATGAAAGCAGAAATATCGCCGTCTTTTAACTGATTGCCTTCAGCATGCACAAACATCTTTAAATTCTTGTAGTTGCGAATATCAAAGTTCAAAGTTTTATAAGCCCCTCTTGAATCTGCTGGCTTTAAATTACATACTTTTAAAGACAATGATTGCTCGTTTTGTTGAACAAAGTTTTGAGAAGCTGGATCGCGCACACGGTCAATACCTGGCGGCATGGTATAGCGCACAGGCTCGCGCTTGCCGTTTTCTTCAACATTCACAGTAGAGACTACAAAAGTGGTGTTGTCTGTAGGATCAAGCGGCACAACCGCACCAGGTTTGGTTAAAGCATTTAAGTAGCGTCTCCAATCAGCTCTTACCAATTGCAATTGCGCAAAACGCAGAATGGTAGAGTCCGAAAAACCTTTCATGTACATGCGCACAAAACGAATGGACTTGAAGTCTGAAATATTACCAACAGCTTTAGTGTACTCCCTAATTGGCACTTTAATCTGAATCCATTTTACGGTTTCCTTTTTACCATTTTTAAGGGTCACAGGCACTTCAGAAATATCAGTCACAAAGCCTTTACCAATTTCTAAATCTTGAGGACTCAAAGCAATTTCATAATTGAAATAATCCTCTGTTTGGTTCATGGTAAAGTCTGCATTGATGTCTTCGTTATCTGGCACCGTGGTAGCACTTTCAGGGGTACCATCAGGCAACTTATCAAGGGTTGCATTGCCTTCTAAGGCATTGTATTTTTTGTAACGCGAAATAATACTCGCTTTTACATTGTCATAATCCCCTTTTCGGGTATGCATGTAATCATCATTAGATGGGTCATTCAATGCCGCCTGATAAATTGGTGAAGATGCGCCAAACAAGGTCTTCAATGAGTCTAAATACTTAACATAAAAACTGCGTTCATTGTCGTCGTTTAAACCATCTAAACCAAGATCTTGATTAGGCCTTGCAGCAGGATCGTTGTCAAAGGCATTGTTTAATTGAGGCAATAATGGCACACGTCCAAAGGTTGAAGTATCAACATCGTTTAAATTGCCTTGAGGGTTGAAACCATTCTCAAACACTTTGCGTCTGTCTGGTAGAATGTCTTCTGAGATATTGCCTAAGTCAATGTACAATTTCCCTTTATTAGCACCTGTTGGATTATAAATAAATGGATCCAACATCCAAATTTCAATGTAGTCAATATTGGCGGCTTCAAAGTCATTACTTTCAATGCGACGCATAATACCAGCCCATGATTTCTCTGGTTGATTGAACAAGCCATTGGCATTAAAATCAGTGCTTGCATTGTAGTTGTATTGACCGCGTTCTCTCGGGAAAAACGCCATGTCTAAGGTTGGCAAAATATTAGGCGAACCCTGTTGAATTTGTTTGTTAGGGAACACTTCATTCACGGTTATTTCGCGCATGTAGTGATTGCTTTGCATATCTACATCGCTGGCAATATGAGCAGGGGTGTATTTGTCTTTGCGGTAAAAGGTTGGATCTAAGTTGTACCAAGCCAATTTAGCGCGGTAGTTGTTCCAGGTTTTTTTATCGCTGGCAGTTAAACTCCACTCTGGGAATAAGGTCGGTTGATATTGAGGCAAGCTGGCCAATTTCCAACTGCTCACCATGCGCAAATCAAAGGTGGTTTCGGCGCCTTCAAAATCATCTAAGTAACTAACCCCTCTGGTTTTGTTTTGACCTCTGGCTTGGCCAGGAAAAATACGGGCATATTCCCATTGAGCACTCAAACGGCTTTCAGCCTTGGTTTGAATAAAGGGCAAGCGGTCAACCAATTTGGTTAAAAACAAAGATGGTGTAGCATAGCTGCCATCAAAGCCAATAATGGTATTCAACAAAGGTTCGTCGCCAATATTGGTTTTTGGGGTCAAGGCACGTTCGTACATGTGCAAAATGGTACCCCCCAATAGCAACTTCTTGCTGGCCATGTAATCAAAGCGAGAGCCCAACAAAGTTTTTTGTTGTATGTTGAACATGCTATTGCTTTCTGCAGACACCTTAATCACTGCACCAGATTGCAATATGCCTTGATTGATAATGGTTACTTTACCAACATTATAGTCTACCAAGAAGTCAACGTTTTCTGTGAGTTTAGTACCATTAGCGGTTACCACTACCGAGCCTTTAGGCACATTCATGGCATTCAAAGAAATCTCATTGCTACTACTGCCTTTGTAACTGCCTTTTAAGAAGAACTTATTGTGGGCCACATCTTGTTCTGCCAACCATTTTGTACTGTCATAAAGGGCATCGTAAACGTATTTATTTGCTACCAAAGAATCGCCGTTGAATTTCTTGCGCAAATGATTGCCAAACGGTTCGCGCACTGGGAATATAATTCTACCATTTTTGGATTGGAATGTTACGTCTTCGATTGCATCAAAAACGCCGTCAGGCTTGGCTTCCATTTGGCGGTTAACGCGGTCCATGTTCATTACACGGATCAAAGGCACACCACCGCTTAACTCTGGGTAGTTATTTACCGGCATGTAATTCAAATCGGCGCCTGAAGGGTCATCGTTGTAAATAACATTGAAATTTAAATCGTTGGCATTGATGTTAAACGACCCTAATGAGTAAATGTTTTTCATCATCAATTCCCACATTGGCAAACGGGTTCTGATGATGTTGTTTTTAAGCATTTTCACCATGAGCACTTTGCTGTCGTCACGGGTACTGGCCACCTCAGAGGCAAACTCCCCAACTTTGTATGGCACACCGTTGTAAGTGTATTCGAAAGCCACGGCAAGCACTTCGTCATTGTTCAAGGCTGTGTTTAAAGAGATATATCCCAAACGTTGGTTGACTGTAAAATCTGTTTCAGCTAATTGACGGGCATAGGTCAATAATTCATAATCCAAGCCTTGTTTTAAATTGGCATGGCCTAAATTCAATTGATCAATAGTCGTCTTTGATTGACGAACAATGTCTTTGTCAGGACCTGTGGTAAGATCTGCATACAAGGTATTGGCAGCGTTATCTGCCATGGGTTGATTACTACCTATGATGATAGAGGGGTTATAAGCCTTTGGCTCTCCCAAGTCCATCATGGTTAAGAGGTCTCTGGTGTTTTCAAAATTCCCTGAACGATTGGTCACCCATACTTCAACACGGTTAATGACTATACCTGAATTAATCAAAGGCAAGGTTGACATGGCCTCATCATAACGGTCTTTAAAAAAGCTCGATAAAAAATAGTGACGGTTTTGGTCGTAATTGTGAGCTTGTATGTTAAAGTTGGTGATTTGAGCCCCACCATTCACAGTGGTTTCAGTTCTTTGACCCTTGTTTTGCGTTGCAATCATGGTCATTTTTAAGCGACCAAATTGCCAAGCTGTTTTGATACCAAATAAAGATTGACCAGCCTGTATTAAACTGCCATTCAAGGGCAAACTCACATTACCCAGTTCAACAGACTTTAACATTTGATCTTCTTTACCAGCCCAACTCAATTTGGTTTGGTTGTCAAAATCGAATGTGGCATCTGTATCGTATTTGATGCCAATGTTTAAGGCATTACCGATTTTACCAGTAACGTTTAATTGTATTTTTTGATCAAAATCAAACTGCCCAGTTTTTTGCATACGCGCACTGAACATAGGATTGCGCACAGTATTGAAAATGCCGCCAAAGGTTAATTCTGCAGAACCACTAGGTCTAATGTCAACCAAGCCGCCTCTGAAAAGTTTATCAAGCACCTCTGG
>JAURIG010000122.1 GCA_030832905.1 Bacteroidota bacterium | reverse complement strand
TTTTTCAAATGCCATTGACTTGAAAACCAAGCATCATTCACTGCTGTTGAACGCAATTCGATTGGCCCATCCATTTGATGCAAATCATAATCAGCTAGATGTCTGATCATATCAATTGCCTTCCAACTTTCAAGACTTTCTGACCAAGTAAATTGCATTAAGCATTGATTGTGATCTATTGCTTGAATGGTTTTAAAAACAGACTCCGTTTGACGGTGAAGAACTTGTAAATTCTGGGGTTTTTTAAAGCGCACAATAGCAGATTCAGTATTGTCTGCGAACAGCGAATGACTATTTAATAAGAGGCATAACAGTATAAAAATGCTTTGTTTCATATACTCCCTTAGACGCTCAAATTTATGCCTTTGCTGCATAATGGCTTTCGGCATAGCGCTTAAAATTATTCAATATCATTTGCCAACCCAATTGTTGATGATCGTAGGCATTTTCTGACTCTGGCTCAAAAGTTTCTGTGACTTTTGAAATGCCATTATGATGGGTAAAAACCAATTCAACTTGTCTGCCATCTTCTAAGTTAAAACCAAACATTTGCTCATGTGAAATTTGTGTGAAAACACCATTCAAATCAAAGCCAAAAGACCCATCTTTGGCCTCCATTCTGTATGAAAACGAACCACCAACTTCAAAATGTAATGTTGCATGTGGACAATGCCATGATTCATGCGCAAAATTCCAATTCGTGATATGGTGGGCCTCCGTAAAATAAGTCCACAAGGCGCTCACAGGCAAATGACTTTCAATCTCAACTGTAATTTGGTTTTTCATTGCAGTACAATGTTAGTATTTTAATGCTAAAACAACAAGTTTAGCTCTAGTAATCCGGCATTATTGACAAATTCATTACCTTTGCCCTGCATGAACAAACAAGCCCTTATAGACGCCATTTTTGAGAAAAAAAGTTTACTTTGTGTTGGATTGGATTCAGACATTGACAAACTACCTGAAGGCATAGAACGCAGTATTGAAGGGCTACTTCAATTTAATCAACAAATAATTGCAGCCACTCAAGCCTATGCAGTTGCCTATAAAGTGAACACCGCTTTTTACGAACAATACGGTTCTGCCGGATGGCATTGTTTAGAGGAAACTCTTAAAGCCATTCCTAAACAATGTTTTACTATTGCGGACGCCAAACGCGGCGACATTGGCAACACCAGCAGCATGTATGCAAGGGCCTTTTTCAAACATATGGACTTTGATGCCATTACAGTAGCGCCCTACATGGGCGAAGATTCACTCAGTCCATTTTTTCAATTTGAAGGCAAATGGGTGATTTGCTTGGGCTTAACCAGCAATGCTGGCAGTAAAGATTTTCAAATTTTGAAAGTAGGTGAAACACCTTTGTATTTAGAAGTGATGCGCAAAGTGAGTCAATGGGGCACTAATGAACAATTGATGTTTGTGACCGGTGCTACTAAAGCCTCTGATTTAAAAGCATTAAGAGTTGAATTCCCTCAACATTTCTTTTTGGTGCCAGGTGTAGGCGCTCAAGGAGGCACTGTAAAAGATGTTTGTGACAATGCTTTAACAGATTTTGGCGGTCTATTAATCAATGCAAGTAGAAGCATTTTATATGCCTCTTCAGGCACTGATTATTTAGAAAAAGCAAGTGCTGAAGCTCATAAACTCCAACAGGAATGCCAAACAGCTATGGGACTTTAATGAATAGCCACAACGCCTCTTTTGGCCTGTTTTAACATTTTTGAAGGCACATTGGCAACGATTTCATCCACTAGGGTTTTTATCAATTTCTTTTTTACAAAATCACGGTGAGTGAACATGCTAATTTCCCTTACCGGTTCGGGTGATTTAAAATACCTTACCAATTCCATCTGATCATCGCTCATATCCATGACCGACATTTCAGGCAATATGGTTATGCCGTCGTCTTGTTCAACTATGCGCTTAAGGGTTTCTACACTACCAGTTTGATAGTCAAATCTGGCTTGGTGTTTATCTTTCTTTCTTTCGCCGCATATATTAATGACTTGATTGCGCAAACAATGGCCTTCGTTGAGTATCCATATATCTGATAAATCTAAATCTGCTGACTGAATGGTATTCTTCTTACTCAATTTATTTGAAGGCGAAACATAAGCCACAAACTCTTCGTAATACAAAACCTCTTCTTTGAGATTTTTATCTTTTATTGGAGAGGCCATTATGCCACAATCCAATTGATCATTTTTAAGTTGTTGAATGATTTGATCAGTTGTTAGCTCATTGACAATAAGATTGACATCAGGGTATTTATTCAAGAACTTTACAAGGAAACGTGGAATCAAATAAGGGGCAACTGTTGGAATAACGCCCAATCTGAGTTCGCCCTTTACAACCCCTTTTTCATCCTTAATGAGTTCCATAATTTTACTGTGCTCTTTAAGTACTTGGCGCGCCTGAACAATGATCTCCTCTCCAATATGAGTCGGCACAACTGGCTGTTTGCTTCTATCGAAAAGCTTTACACCCAATTCATCTTCAAGTTTTTGAATTTGCATGCTTAAAGTAGGTTGTGTTACAAAACAACTTTCAGCAGCTTGAACGAAATTTCTGTAAGTATCTAGAGCAATGATGTACTCTAATTGGGTTATAGTCATGTCTGATATATTTTAATGCAAATATAGACAAAAACTAATTTAAACCTTTGAAAGATTTATTGAAACAATACCAAAGTTTGGTTTTTATCGACCGCTTGTTTTTCTGAAACAACAATTTGTTTAATCACCCCGTCTATTGGGCTTTTAATGACATTTTCCATTTTCATGGCCTCTAAAATGAGTATGGCATCTCCTTTTTTAACGGCTTGTTGTTCTGTAACCTTAAGGCTCAATACCAATCCTGGCATAGGGGCTTTCACTTCATTGACCTTCACCTTATTGGCTTGGTCTAATCCCAAATGCTTGAGCAATTGGTCGAATCTCTTTAATACCAATGGTATACACTTGACCTTGATAAGC
Source organism: Bacteroidota bacterium (assembly GCA_030832905.1). Taxonomy (GTDB): domain Bacteria; phylum Bacteroidota; class Bacteroidia; order NS11-12g; family UBA955; genus JABMMZ01. The sequence continues at coordinate 980 of JAURIG010000122.1, read as the reverse complement.
AATTGAAAATTGTTTTTGTTCGGCATCATAAGACACAATCTCAAAATAGTACGATTGATGTTTGTACAATAAATGAAGAAACTTGCCTGCTTGAATTTGAGTAATATCAAGCGGGCTTAATTGCCCGTTGACCAACACTTCGCCATCTTTTATTTCAACGGCTATGGTAGATTGATTAACAACTGCTTCTATCATGATGCTTGCAAATTTACCAAATTACTTTTGCTCAACAAGTAGTTTTGATGTTTTAGTACCGATTTTTAAATAGTATACACCAGTAGCCAATGCTTCAAGGTTCATGGTATGTTGTAATTGATCAAGCTGACCTTTCATACAAATACGGCCTTGCGGGTCTAATATTTCTACATCTGTGCTGATGGCATTAGGATTATCAATATACAATAAACCTCTACAAGGATTAGGACTAAAACGAATGCCATCAATAAGCTCTTGAGAAATTGAGGTGTTTTCATCAACCCAAAACAGGCCTGTTAGGGTATTGTTTTGTGGTACTTGATCTTGCCACTGAACAGCATTCACATAGGTTTTGTATTTACCCTTCCCTAAAGCGGCTAAGTCTAAATCCTTATTCAAATCAAAATCAGCAATACTTTGTGGTATTAAGTTGTTTACCAAAAGGGTATCAAAGTAAACAGGTGACTCAGTGAGATTGATGGTATCCAAACGCATTACTCTGTAATACAAATTAAGACCAATCATAGGTTTAATGGCATTGCTTTTAATCTGAACTTGTGGCTTTTTAATGGCTTGAGGCAATTGATAATGGGTGTTGTTTTGTGGCCAATTCAAGCGATTAGAGGCAGCATCATACACCACCATAAATTGACTTCTAGATTGGCATGAATCATTGCTTGTGTATTGATCCTTGGCCCATGTTGTAAAAGCTCTACAAATGATAGGCATTGTTGGAGAGCCTATCGTGATGCCAGGAAACTCTATGACCATACTGTCTTGCCCCA
>JAURIG010000121.1 GCA_030832905.1 Bacteroidota bacterium | reverse complement strand
CCTGCTTTTTTTAACTGCTAAAAACTCTGGTATAGCTTGCGCTTTGAGTTGTTCATTAAAATCTTCTTCGACATCTATATCAACAAAATCAACTTTAAACCCGCTATCAACGAGCAATTGTCTGCGTCTTGGGCTTTTAGAGGCCAAAAGTAATTGTGGCGTGAAAAACGAATTAGTCATTAGGCAAAAATCAAGGTAATAACACCGGCAAACATGATGTATTTAAGCCATTTGCTTGACACTTGAAACTCATGTTTTTGATGGGTTTTGGAAATATGATTAATGAACAATAAAAGTAAGACTGTAATAAGGCCCATGAAGATTGAAGCCAAATACAAATCTAAACCCCAAGCCAAAAAGGCATACAGGGCACAAACAACAATTTCAATGCCCGTTAAAATATAAATCATGATTTTGGCGCCGGTAATACCAAATACTATAGGATAGGTTTTGAGGCCAACTGCTTGATCCCCCTCAATGTCTTGAATGTCTTTGACGATTTCTCTGATCAAACTGATTACAAATGCAAACACGATGTAGCCGATGAAATTAAAGCCTGCCGCTTCAGTTTCAAATGAGATTAAAAGTATGCAACAAGCAATTACTGCTGCGCTACAAACTGCTACCATGATATTGCCAATGAGTGGCATGCCTTTAAGCATGTAGGCATAAAGATACAATATGACCGTAATGCATAGATTCAGCATCAAAAATACCTCACTGAATAAATAAGCAATAAAAAGCGAAACTGAAGATAACAAACCATACAAGAGCCAAGCATTGGTTTTTGACAAAGACTTTCCAACTATACAATCATTGGGTTTATTGATGGCATCTGTATCAACATCCATGATCTCATTGATTACATAACCAGCCGCAGCAGTTAAAGTGGCTGCAGCAATCAAATAAAAGGCTTGAAGCCAATACTCTGAATTTGTTTCATCGCGGTATTTAAAAACCACTACAAACATGGTAAAAACAATCAGTAATAAATTGACCGGACGGACTATGTGTATTGGGTGTTTCACTCATTCAATATTCAGAAAATAATTCTATATTGCCAATTAAAATTGGTCACAGTTGTCTAAAAACAGTTTTATCTGGCCTACGCTCTATTTAATGGCTTTGCTAATGGCCTTTCCTATGGGGATTTTATGGCCAGACCTTAAACACCAATTTGCCTTGTTTCCTAGATCTTTTAATTATTTGCTTGGCATCATTACAACCATTTTTGTGCACAAGGATTTAGAGCATTTGAGTTCTAATTACTTGCCGTTTTTCGTAGCCATCATTGGTTTGTTTTATTTCTATAAAAACATTGCCCTTAAAGTTACCCTGATAGCCCATTTGGGCACCGGTATACTCACTTGGTGCTTTGCCCGTTCAGCCTTTCATATTGGTGCCAGTGGTATGGTTTACGCTTTGGTGTTTTTTGTAGTGATCAGTGGGGTGATTAGAAAAAACAAAAAACTAAGCGTATTTGCCCTGATCTGTTTGGTGTTTCAGAGCGGCTTAATTTGGGGTGTATTTCCATTGGAAGAAAGCATCAGTTGGGAAAGTCATTTAATTGGAGGCATTGTTGGGAGCTTCCTAGCTATTGCCTATAGGCATCAAGGCCCCCAAAACCATGAGCCTATTTATGAGGGAGAAGCGTCTGCTCAAGAAGACGAATATTTGAATTTATAATTTTATAAATCTTAAAGACTGACCTTGAATATTGATCCAATATTGGCCAGCATGAAGTAAACTACAATCTAAAGTTTGGTCTTGTAATAGTCCTGTTGCAATACATTGACCATATGCGTTATATAATTGATAATAAGCATTTTGTTGTATATTATCTATATCGATAGTTAAGGTATTTGATACAGGAACTGGATAAATCGAATAGGCTTCCAAGTGATCAGCTTCTAGTCCACTAATATTGGGCTTACAAGGCATTTCAATGTAAGAAGACTGAACTGAATTCATGTAAATCACATTGTTGGCGGTTAATGGATTGAGTAAAGAATCCGTGCTTTTGCCTGGATACATCTCTGCACCATTGTTCATATTGCGATTGTATTTGGGGTAATTGCTCGATGAAAGAATAATTTTGATTCTATGCCCCTTCAAAAAGACATTGTTGGTATTGGGTAAAGTGATAGTACAATCGTATACCTTACCGGCTTGCATCATACTCACTGCTGCTGCAGTAAACCCATTTCTAAACCGCATACGATAAGCAGCATCATTCAATAACATTGAACGACCATCAGGGTAAACATCTACCAATCTGATATCAAAATCAGTGTCCAATTGATCTGAACTGACTTTTAAGTGGACTTTAACAGCGCCAGATAAAGCGACAAAATCTGTGAGTGCATCCGTTTCGAAACTAAAAGCAGTCAGGTTGTCTTCTATAGGTCTTTGATCATAGGGACCTTGATCTAAATCCGTTCTGAGGGTGGAGCCGCCTAAAGTATTTGAAGGCTGTAAAGGATTGAACTGATACTTAAAACTGTCTTGATTAGTTTGTGGTTTTGCTAGTGTTAATCGCCCATTGTTATTGAAATACCAGGTATTAATTGACGTAGGCACTTCTGGCCATTGATTAGATTTAGTCCATGACATAGAGCCCAAATCGTAGCAGGTAAAAGCAGTTGTATTTCGCCACATATTGTTTGAGCCTCTTAAATAATAATCAAAAAACAGTAGGGCCATACTATCGCTGTAATTCTCAGCATTGGGATAGTTAAGCTCACCTTGATTCTTTGAGCCAACCTTTGCTGTGCCGTGGCCTCCATGTGCCCAAGGGCCCATAATTAAACGGTGCTTATCTCTAACATTCAACGGTGATTTTTGTTGTAATTGCCCAAAAAAATCAAGCATTAAATCAGTGTTGTGATCATACCAACCACCAATCATCAAACAAGGTACTTGAATGCTGTCTGGATAGGTATTAACCGCTTCAGTATAATTCCAAAGGTTGTCTTTATAGGGGTGAGACAATAAAAAATTGCTTAAGCCAAAGCCCAATTGATCCAATTGTTCAACATATTCTGTTCTTAAACAACCATTGGGATAGTATTCTGAATAATTGAATTGAGGCGCAGCCACCAAAGGACAAATACAAGTTAAATGAGGGGGTTGTCGTTTAGCGGTTTGAAATTGTATCTTACCTAAAGCTGAAGGCCCCCAAGTACCCACTTTGCCATTGCTCCATGTTTGTGCTGCTATCCATTCTACTGTTGCATAGGCGTCTGATGTTCTATCAGGACTACCTAAATAGGCCGATTTTGCGGAGCCGTAAAAACCACGCCAATCTGTAATCACAATAATATAAGCACTGTTTTGGAGATTCATTCCTATGCCCAAAGGTAAACCCCCAAATCTGTAGGCTTGACGATTGTAGGGCGTTTGAATAAGTATTACAGGCCCCTGAGTCATGCCATTTGGGATGTAAACATCAGCGGCTAAGGATTTACCATCAGCCATTTTTATGGAATCCACATTGGGCACCAATACAGCCTGCAAACAGCCAATCGAAAGCCAAGTTAGTAGTAATATGAAGTGTTTCACAATAGCAATTTACATAAAAAAAGGAGCATAAACTATGCTCCTTTAATTTTTAAGTGCGTTGTGGTTTAGCTACATCCGCTAGTAGTACCACAAGTCAAACAGGTATAACAAGTGCCTGATCTTACAGTGATGTTTCCGCAGCTCTTACAAGCTGGGGCATCGCCCATACTAGGAGGCAAATTGGTTTTCTTAACTGCTTTTGGTGAAGTAGCTGCAGATGGAATCGCAACACTGGCTTCAACAACAACTGGTGCAATTTCATTTTGAGCTAAGTTGTAATTGGTGTCAACTGGTGTTACTTCATCAACCAATTTTGGTTTGATGTGTAATGCCTCTTGACGGTCTAAGTATTCAAAGCCTAGCAATCTGAAAATATAGTCAACAACTGAAGTTGATGATTTGATGTTGGCGTGACCTTCAACCATACCACTTGGTTCAAATC
>JAURIG010000120.1 GCA_030832905.1 Bacteroidota bacterium | reverse complement strand
TCGTTTCGTTAGTACTCATTAGTTTTTCAGCAACCTGGTTCATGTTATAGGTTATAACTGTTTGGAACATAGCATAGAAAATATAGATATAAACCATGTAGAATATCCTATCAACCAATGTCAAATAAGATACCTTTGGCAAAGCGTCGTTTAGAGTCCATTGGAAGGCTATTGCGGCCAATAAAGCTGTTACAGTTAAGGCAGAAGCAGTGCCTATTTCAAAATCAGGAATGTAGAACACCAAATAGGCTAAAATTAATACCACCAAAAGCGGTAGTGCTAATTTCTGCATAATTCCCAAAGGATCTCTATTGATCTTAAGTGTGAATTCAATTCTAGAATAAGTTTCATGTGGTTCCACAGAGGGGTCACCAAAATTGGTTTTGTAGGTATATGGATCAGAAACAGCTGTTAAAGCAGCAATTTTAAATTGATCGCCATTTAATATCTCAATTCTATGGTCTTTAAAAAGATTGATTGGGGTAGTTAAATCGTCTGGCACATATACGATATCGTCACTATTCAATAATTTGTTTTCTACAGCAATTTTAAGGGATTGGATATCATATGGAAATTTATGGTAATCGGCTTTATAAGGAAATAAACCTTTACAAGTGCCTACAACATAATACGCAGAATTGGCTGTGTCATATTGTTGCAAATCAATTTCAACTTCTGATTCTGAATTAATGAATTCAATAGCAGCAATTTCTGAATAATCGGCGTTAAGGTCCGCCGAATCAACCCTTAACCACCAATAAAACATTACTTCAAACTGCTCTTCAGTTTGGTGAATTCTGAGGGTCTTAATAAAAACACCCGTTTTGCATCTTAATGGTGAAATGGTTTCTCCTTCCTGTGCAAAGAGAGAATCGCTTCCAAATAAGCAGAATAAAAATACAATAAATTTAACTATGATAGCTCTCATTTTCTATGTACTAAGAATATTTAGTGCAGATTGAATATACTTTTGTTCTTCTTTAGAAACAAAGCCATCTGCATTTATCATGTCCCAGCATAATTGCAATACTGCTTTGGTAAAGTGTATACTTTCATTGTTTTTAAGCCAATGGCATGAGGCCTCAAAGCGGCTCAATCGTTCAGTTTCAGATGCATCTGCAACTGATTTAAAGACTTCATCAGACAAGGTGTTAATGTGTTGATGTGGTAGGTTAAGATAATGCGCTAAGGCAATAGCACTCTCAGTTAAATCATGACGCTCGCTAGCATCAACATTATCATCTGCATGGACTATACAAATTAATAAATTCAAAATCTCTTTGATGCTATTGTTGATGTTGTCATTGCTTTCAGTAGAATCAGTTTCATTGTTTTTTTGATAGTTTGGGAAGATGTCTTTCAATAATTTAGATTTGTCGAACAAACTATCCTTAATGACATTATTTTGCATTTCGTTTGAGATGTACATCAAATGCTCATACAATTCTTTTTTAACGGTCTCAAAAATGCTAAAATCACTTAAGGCTATACAATTCAAACTTACACCTTCAATGATGTAAGTGAATCGATCTTTTTGCTTAGTTTTGGTTATCAACCATTCGAAATAATCATAATAGTAAACTTTAATGGAATCTTCGAAGCGTTTTAAATGATACAATGCAGCGCCTTTGTATCTGATTGCCTTTTCAAAACCTGAATCATCATTAAGTTTCTTTGATAAATTATAAGCCAAATCACAATAGAAAATACAATGTTCGTAATAGGCGTCACCTAAGGTTTTAGCCATATTAAAGCAATAGTCTCTTACTCTACTGATGCTGTAATTCAAATCAAGTGCTTTTTTGGTATTTAAGTTTGATTTTTCAATTAATTCAATGATCAGTTGTCTTACCATCGGTTCAGTTATTTCGACATTGCCTATACTCAAGGCCTTGGCATCAGTAACACCTGAAGTCAATCGCAATGATAGGTATATATAGTTCAATTGCTTTTGAGGTGAATGAGCATTGATCAAGGCAATATGTCTTGAAATTTCACCAGCCAACTTAAAGCTTGATTGCGAAATGGCCTTTTGGTACATGGTTTCAAGTACTTCAGATTCTACTCCAATGATAAGGTGTAAATAGAAGGCTATGCGCAATTGGTTATCAGCATTTTGAACAACATCCGTTAAGGCTTGAATTTTGTTTAAACGGTTGTTTAATTGCGGGTTGATAGCATCACCATTATTGATGGATCGCTTGGATCGCTTATAAATGTCTCTTAACAACACATGCAGTAGGGTTTCAAAATCTTCTGTGTTGTCATCTTGTTTCGGTCTTAAACGGTTGAGCAAATCGTCAATGAATGCGATTTTTTCTGACTTTGTTTTTCCTTGGGTTTCAATATTGCCAGTCCATTTGTCAACGCTTAAATCAAAATCACTTAATTCAGCTACTTCACCAGCAGAACTCAAGATTTTAACAATAACGTTTTTTTGATTACTACTGATTTGACCAATCATAGAGTAAATCTTCAATAAGGTTTCTGCACCTTTGTTGATTTTACCGACTTGCACATATTTCATTGCGGCATATAAACCAATCAATGGAGTATGTTTTTTAATCGATTCAATTTTGTCGTATTTGAAACAACGTTCAATAACACTTTGTAAGATTTCAATGTCTAATGATTGAATATATTGTTCACCTTTGTTTATAATGCTTTCGATAATTCGTTTTTGGTATTCAATAACTAACTGTCGCATGTTTTGGTCAGTTTCTTCATTTTTATTGAATCTGGTTCGAATGATTTTATGCAATTCTTTGTCTTTGAATGAGTATAAATTGTCTTCTTCGCTCAGGTCAATTACAAAGCCAGCCTTTTCAAGTTTTTCTAGTCTTTGAATGATCTGTATGACATCATCATTCCAAATCTTCGCTAATACTTCTGCATCGAATTTAAATCCACAATACGACGCACTTTCTAATAATAATTGATCTTCGTTGTTGAGTGTATCAATGGCATTAGACATCAATTTAGATTTGCCGCTCTTAAGATTGATGTCTTCAATAGTTGGCACTTCGCCAGATAGCCTTAAAACCCCAGAATCAATTTTCAAATAGCCTTTTTGTTCCATGGCTGCCAAATAACCAAAGAAGTCTCCAGGTGTAAAACCAGCGCGTTTGGTTTCTTCTTCGCACAATTGGTTCAAATGGTTTTTCAAGATGGATGCAAAGGTGAATATTTGATCGTCGTCGTTGTAAATTCTGAAATTTGTGCTGTTGATGACTGCAGCTACAAAAGCCATATGATCGGTCATTTTTAATTCATATTTTATAACAGAAAGCAATTCTGTGTCTTCAAGTAATTTGGCGAAAATTGAATTTTGATCAAATGCTGTTTCGCTCACCAAAATAATTTTAAATTGTTTGGTGAATTTGCTTCTTAATTTAATCTGTTTGATGAAGGCTAATAATAGCTCTTCAGTGCCTTGATCCATCCATTGGCAATCGTCTATTATGAGGATTTGTTTTTGGAGATTATGCTCAGTAAATCTGGTAATTAATTGCTCAATTAACTCTGAACTGATTTCTTGAAGTGAGCGGGTAGCTCCATCGCCTTCAATATTTAATACAGCACCAACATCAATAGGACTAGCGCTGCCTACCATGCTCACTGCTTTAGATAAATTTTTACCTATACCACTTCTATCTACAAAGAAACCTTTAGGTAAACTGCCTACAAAGCCGCTGTGTTGACAATATGCATTAAAGAATGGTTCATACAATTGTGCGCTGCCCTCAATGAATTCATTGCAATCACCAAAGTAAAAGACATGTTCATTGTTAGAGCTGTTCATTAATTCTTTAATGAGTCTGCTTTTACCCATGCCTAGTTCGCCATGCAAATGGAAGACCAATCCGGCATCGTTTTGAATAAAATCATTAATGCTGTTTTTGGCATCAATATTGTTCAAACCTTGCTCAAAATAGGAAGCAGGGTTCAATAAACCAAAGTCAAATTGGGTGAATGCAGATGCTTCTGTATGACCAGATTTCACCTTTGATTTAATATACAAACCAGCCCATGATAAGGCTGAGGCAATTGCCACAAGAATCAGGCTTTGAATTTCCAAATCTCT
>JAURIG010000011.1:17342-31295 GCA_030832905.1 Bacteroidota bacterium | reverse complement strand
TATTACACACAAGTAAACCCAGATAATAATAATCAAACCCAATTGATTAGGTATTCTATCATTGGTTCAGTCATTCCCTCAGTTTCTTGGAACTTTAAATTTTAATCATATGTCATACAAACAGAATATATTTTTAGCATTGACCATTTTTATTGCGATTGGTTTTAGTGCTTGTGAAGATGCCATAGACCTTGACTTAGGCGCACCAACAGAACAATTAGTAATTGATGCAGTCATTAATCAAACTGCAGATACTCAATACATATATGTGAGCAAGTCAATGGCTTATTTGAAAAATGGCAACTATCAGTCGTATCAGTTGGATTCAATTGGTATATTTGATACGGCAACAAAAGCCTATTTCCCATTTCAATACAAAGGCAATGGGGTATATTACTTTGTGCCACCAGCGGCCAATACCTTCCAAATAGGTCATACCTATCAATTGCTTGCGGCAGACAATGGTCAAGTGTATTTTTCACAATCTGAATTAAATCAACCTGTAAACATTGATTCTTTTACCTACAAATACCAAGAACAAGGTCCTTTTGGAGGGACTAAAGGCTATTACGTTACATTATGGGCTAAAGATAATGTTGGTGTAGGGGATCATTATTGGTTCAGAGTATATAGAAATGATAGTCTTCAATCCAAACCAACTGATTTTGTTATAGCTGAAGACAACTCTATCAATCCTGATGGTAGAGGCGACGGCGATTTATTTATTGTACCCATCAGAGAAAATCTCAGTCCAAGTCCATACAAAATTGGTGATAAAGTGAGAGTAGATGTGCATTCCATTACCCCAGAATTATACTATTACTTGAACCTCATCAATACCCAACTCAACAATACTGGTTTGTTTGCGGTTCCTTCAAGTAATATCCCTGGAAACATCTTTTGCTTGACCAATTCTAAAACCAAAATACTAGGGTTTTTTGGTATGACTGGGAAGGTTAGTACCCCGGAAATTGTAATTCAATAACATAATTTTGATATTGAATTAACGCGGCTTTAATTCAACTGACTAATATTTAGCCCATTTGGCTGATTTAGACCCTTTTTTAGAATTTAAGTGACTGTAAATCAGTCTGTTTAAATTTATTTTCTAATCATTTGCAGCGATTTTATTGTTTGATTTTGTCTAACAAAATGAGGATTGAATTTTAATGATAAAATCTTAGAAATGTCAATTTTCTCCACTATAATTGCAGTGAACAACAAATTCTACATAAAATGACTCAAGCGCAAGTAAAAAAATCAACCAATTGGGTAAGTATCTTAACTATCCCTACAGCTTTCATCGTGTCTGTTTTGTTATACATTTTTGTATTCGGCGATCCAGACAACTTCAATGCAGACCATTCACCAAAAGAAGGTAACTTCTTTGCCATCATTCACGAAGGTGGTGTAATCGTTCCTATTTTGATCACTTTGTTTTTAACTGTATTTACAGTAGTAATTGAAAGATTATTTACCATTTTCAAAGCAAAAGGCAATGGTACATTAGAAGTATTTTTACAAAACATAAAATCTAACCTTAAAGGTGGTAACGTTTCTGCTGCAATTGCAGATTGCGATAAGCAAAAAGGTTCTGTTGCCAATGTGGTAAGAGCTGGTTTAAGCAAATACACTGAAATGGAAAAAGAAACAGGTATGGAGAAAGAACAAAAAGTAATCGCCATTCAAAAAGAAATGGAAGAAGCTACTTCTTTGGAATTACCAATGTTAGAAAAGAACTTATCTATATTAGCAACTATCGCTTCTGTAGCAACTTTGATTGGTCTATTAGGTACTGTAATCGGTATGATCAAGGCGTTCTCTGCTTTGGCTACTGCTGGTACTCCTGACCCAGCAGCTTTGTCTGCTGGTATCTCTGAAGCCTTGATTAACACTGCTATCGGTATTGGTACTTCTGCAGTGGCAATCATTTTCTACAATGTCTTTACAGGTATGATTGATAAATTAACCTACGGCATTGATGAAATCGGTTTCAGCATTTCACAAACATTTGCATCAAAAAACAAATAAACCTGAGGAGACTTAAACATGCCTAAAGTTAAAGTTCCGCGTAAAAGTACATCCATAGATATGACCGCCATGTGCGATGTGTCATTTCTATTGCTGACGTTTTTTATGCTAACCTCTAAGTTCAGACCACCAGAAGTGGTGCCAATTGATTTGCCTAATGCGCGAACGCAAACCAAATTGGATCACGTAATGACCATTACGGTTGACAAAAAAGGTGCGGCTTATTTTAGCCTTACTGAAACTTCAGACCGTGCTGAATTATTAGAGAACATGCTCAGAAAGCATAAAGAAATTCAGTTGACTAATAACCAAAAAAATGCTTTTAAAGGCCTTGATATGTTTGGGTTTTCTTTGGCGGAAATGCCTGGCGTTTTAGCCTTGAATCCACAACAATTTAAAGCCTATAAGCAAAATGGAATTCCAACCGATTCAGCCAAGTGCGAATTAGCAGAGTGGGTGTTACAAGCCCGTTATGTTGACCCTGCAATGAAAATTGCTATCAAAGGCGACAGACTTTCTAACATCAAAGCCATTAAGGAAGTGATGACCGCTTTGACTGAAAGAGTTGGTGTAAACAAATTTAATTTAATTACCACATTGGCAGGTAATGCAGATAAACAAGTTATTAAACAAGAAGGAGAATAAACCATGGCAGAAATAAATACCTCCGATAGTGGGAGTAAAAAGAAACACGGTGGTAAGACCCGATCCAAGAAGATGTCTACCAAGGTGGATTTAACACCAATGGTTGACTTAGCTTTCTTATTGATTACCTTCTTTATGTTGACCACTACATTGAATAAACCCAATGCAATGGAGCTGAACATGCCTAAAAAAGACAAAACAGAAAACATCAAAATCAATGAAGAGTTGTTGTTAAACATCATTCTTGATAAGGAAAATGCTGTTTGGTGGTATGAAGGTACAACAGTATCTGATTTAAAGAAAACGGTGTTTGCTAATGAAAAAGGCATTAGAGACATCATTTACTGGAAGCAAAACAAATTAGAGAAATCATATGGCAGCAAAGACACCATGATTTGTATCATTAAAACCACTGATGATGCGAATTTCGAAAACATGGTTGATGCGCTTGATGAAATGGATATCACCCACATCAAACGTTATGCCTTACAAGATATTCAACCAATGGAAATTGAAGCCATTAAAAATGGTGGAACAGCTAAAGTAGACCGATAAACAATGTATTTACCTTTTAATCCGTTATTGTATTAACCGAAAAATTTAATTTATGGACAACAACAAGCTCTACACCGGACAATCCATGGATGAAATGGTTTTTGAAACCAGAAACAAAGCCTATGGAGCCTACACATTAAGAGGTGAATACCATAAACACCTTTTAAAGGCATTGGCATTAAGTTGCAGTATTTTTGTCTTCGGTTTGTATTCTCCCAAAATGGTAAAATCATTGGGATTGTTTGCAGACAAACCCGAAGAAACCCTCGATACAACTACCATCGTTTTAACTCAACCTCCTTCATTGAAAGATGAGCCACCACCACCACCACCACCTGTTCAAGAAGTGGTTAGGCCAACAGCTCGTTTCTTAGAAATGCAAGCAGTTAAAAAAGACGAAGTGACTGATCCACCACCACCAACTATTGACGAACTTCAAGATAAAGACATCGGGAAGAAGAACGTGGATGGTGAGCCTACTGGAGATCCACCACCTGTTGTAGACTTAGGCGGCGGCGACATCGTAGATGATAAAGTCTATGTGAATGTCGACCAAAAAGCAGAGTTTATTGGCGGAGAAGATGCCTTCTATCAATTCTTAGAAGATAACCTTAAATACCCGGAAGGCCCTAAAGCTGATGGTATAACAGGTGTTGCAACTGTTATATTCGTTGTAACTCAATCTGGCGGTGTTGAAGATGTTAGAATCGAAAGAACTGCCGGTAACAGCGAATTGGATGAAGAAGCTAAACGTGTTTTGCGCAAATGTAGCAGAATGTTTAAACCTGGCAAGAACGGCGGTAAACCAGTTAAATCTATTTTCCGTATTCCAATCACCTTTGAATTGGAAGAGTAATTGACATGTATAAACAACTCATCAAACACCCGGCGTACATTTTTAAATTCGCCATTTATTGTTTGTTTATTTGTTTTGCAGGCATCTTTTATTTTACACCTTCTATATCAGGTGTAGATGGAAATGTCAGAACACTATATGCTGTTTTACTCCTAGTTTATGGCTTATATAGAATGATAAGAACCTATCAGGATTTTAAGACAGATATTAGAGCAGATCACAATGAAACAGATCTTCAATAGTCGTAATATTCTTTTCCCTTTGATCGGTATAAGGTTTTTAATTGTTGTTCTAATGCTTCAGTTAATGGCCTGTAACTCGGATGCTCAGCAGCAAGTTAAACAATCAAAGACAAACGATACCCTTAATATATGGGTGGATAGTAGTTTGAGGGCTCTGGTCAATGAAGAGATAAAATCTTTTGAGGGCATCAACAAACCACCATTTATACAATTGCATTTAGCCAACGAGGCAGATGTTTTTCAAGGCATGTTAAATAATAGTATAGATGCTGCTGTTACTCAAAGAGAACTATCTGCCTCTGAATTAGCGCTCATTCAAAAACAAGAAGATTTTAAGGCCAAGCAACATATTTTTGCCAAACAAGCTTTTGTGTTGATTGCTTCAGAACAATTTAAATCCAATTACATTGACTTAGCCTCTGTCTTAAGTTCAATGACTAATAATCAACCGCACAGCATAGTGGTTGAAGCGTCTAAGTCTTCTGCTGTAAAATTCTTAATGGATCATTTTCATTTGAGTCAACAGCCACAGTATTTATTTGCCGAAAATGGACTTAATGCAATGCTGGTGTATGTCAGATCTCATCAAAATGCTATTGGTGTTTTGCCTTATACCTATATCAGTGATGTGTATGCCCAAGCAGATTTGCCGATGTTAAAAGGTTTGAAAGTCTTGTCTATAGCCAACGCAGATTCTACTGTTATAGAACCTTCACAATCTAGTATTGCCAGTGGTAATTATCCATTGGTAAATTCTATTGTTTTAATCAATGCCAACATGAAACAAAAATCAGGCATTAATTTTGTAAATTACTTATTTAAACCATCTGCCCAAAGATTGATATTGAAATTTGGATTGGTTCCAGTCATTTTTCCGGGCAGAGAATTATTAATCAAATAACGCGTATGAAACAGATCGTATTAGTAGCTGGCTTGATTGCAAGTAGCATGCTTGCAAAAGCTCAAAGTTTAAGCCATGCCATTGTAGAACTTCAAAATGAAAACTACATTAAGGCGAAAATGGAATTGTTAGCCTTACCTGCTGCGGAATTAAGTTCTGAAGCTTATTTATATTTGGGAAATGCCTATTACAAATTAGGCTCAGTAGACACTGCTATCCAGTATTATAAAAAAGCTGAACTCAATTCTGATGCTATGGGTATGATAGCAAAAGCCCGTTTAGCCGTTTTGAATAATAAAGATACCAATGAAATCAAATCTTATATTGAGAAAGCCATTGCGTATTCAAAACACAAAAATCCTGAGATCATTTTTCAGGCAGCTTGTTTAGCATACCAACCAAAGCTCACTCAATTGTCTTTTTATATGCCTTATGCCATTGATGCGCATAAAATGGCTTCAGGGAATGACTATTACACCCTTACTCTAGGCGATATGTTTTTAGAGTTAGGAGATGGCGGCAAAGCCATGAGTTTGTATGAAGATGTTGCGGCTAAAAACCCTAACAATGTATTGGCTAATATTCGTATAGGTAGATTGTATTATGCTTCTATGAACTATGAAGAAGCCATTGCCTATTTAGAAAAAGCCAATAGCATTGACCCAGGTTTCAGCATCGCTCATAAAGAATTAGGGGAGTTATATTTTTTAACCAAACAATTTGA
This sequence comes from Bacteroidota bacterium, assembly GCA_030832905.1. GTDB lineage: Bacteria > Bacteroidota > Bacteroidia > NS11-12g > UBA955 > JABMMZ01. The sequence continues at coordinate 25,341 of JAURIG010000011.1, read as the reverse complement.
TAAAGCGCAAGATGAATTCAAAAAATACATTGAATTAAATGGCAATGATTCTAGAGCAAAATCAACCTATTCAGCTTTCTTATACCAATTAAAAGAATATCAAAAAGCAGTTGATGAAGTTAAGGTTTATCAATTAACAGATCCTAATAATTTCATTTACAACCGTGTTATGGCGTATTGTCAATTTGAGTTGAAGAAATACAAAGAAGCCAACGATGCCATGAAGCAATTTTGGAACACTGTTGGTACGAATAAAGTAACTGCATTGGATTACAGCTATGCGGGTAGAATTGCCGCCTCAATTGGAGATACATCAACAGCATTGAGCTGCTTGAAAAGTTCAGTGCAAGTGGATTCATTGAATGCTGATATGGTTTCAGAATACGCTAGAACTTTGTTCAATTTCAAACGTTATAAAGAATCAGTTGCAGAATATCAAAAGCGTATGCGCATGAAGAAAATGCCAATGTCTTTGGATCATTATTATTTAGGTAGAGCTTACTATGCAACCGCTAATTATGTGATGGCAGATTCTGCTTTTGCTGATTTCTCTCGCATGCAACCAAAGTCTCCAGATGGTTACTTATGGAGAGCTAAGAGTAAATTAGAACTAGAAGATAAAAAGTCATTGAAAGGTTTAAGTGTTGCGCATTATACCAAATACGTTGAACTGATAGAAGCAGACGCTACAACTAATGGCCAACAAGTATTAGTAAAGCACAAAACCAACCTGATCAATGCCTATAGTTACTTAGCCTTTGTTGCCTTGACCAATAAAGACAATGCTACAGCAAAAGAACAATTTAGAAAGATTTTGCTCATTGAGCCAGATAATAAAATAGCCAAAGAAGAGATGAGTAAACTCTAATTAAGGCTAGTAAATTACTTTTTTAAAACCACCTGTCAATTGTATTGGCAGGTGGTTTTTTTTTGCGCTTGTTTTGCTCTCAATGAAGAGGGTTGTAAGTCTTTTGTTGCTGTTAGGGCATTTAATTGTTCAAGGCCAAACCATGGATGATTTCAACGACAATGATTTAACAGTGGCACCGGTTTGGAATGTTGCTTCGAATACGTTTTCGAATGTGTTAGGTGTATTGAGGAGTTCGAGCACATTAGCCAACAGCCAGTTTGGGCTTTCTACCTTTGCTAAAATTGATACCAATTGGCTTTGGTCGGTCAATGTCAAAATGCTTTTCAATCCTTCTTCATTGAATTATATTGATGTGTTTTTGCAATCGGATTCAATAGCGCTAACCCATACTAAGAACGGCTATTTTGTGCGTTTAGGGAATAGCTCGGATGATGTTTCATTCTACCAATTAAGCAATGGTTTAGAGCGTAAATTAATTGATGGTTTAGATGGGTTCTTAAATAGTAGCCAGTCCAATTTAAGATTAGAACTGCTCTATGAGCATGATTCATTTCAACTAAGTTACATCAACTTAAAAACAGGGCTGAGGCACTTGGAAGGAAAGGTTAAATTTTCGCCCAATTGGCAATTGAATCAAGTGGGGATTAGAATTAGGCAAAGCACATCATCTTTTTTTGCTAAACATGTGTTTGATGATTTTTATGTTGGCCCCATTCAGAAAGATACCCTTCCTCCACAGATTACAAGATGGCAGATCCACCAAGCCAATGCTATTGATTTGTATTTTAATGAGGCGATTGATTCACAAAGTTTATCCTTCAATCAATGTCAATATCAGCAACAAGCCCCCAATAAACAAAGTCAATTGCTTTTTGATTCGTGTATCAGATTGTTTTTCAATGACAGCTTTATGGCCAATCAAACCCTTGCTATAAAAATAGCAGGGATTAAAGATTTTACAGGCAATCAAATAGATACTACGATTAATATTTATAGATGGTTGTTTGCAAAGGCTAATTTACACGATATCATTTTTTCTGAGTTAATGATTGATCCGGAGCCAAGTCAAGGCTTACCAGTCAAAGAATATATTGAAATCTATAATCATTCGATGTATCCCATTTGTTTAAATGATTGGACCATCAGTGACCCAAGCACCACTTTGGTTTTGAGTCAAGATACCATTATGCCAAAGTCCTATCATGTATTGAGTGTTAATCCCTCCTTGAATAATGCAGCAGATGAAATTTATTTGAGTGATACCAATGGTATATTGTTAGATGCTGTTAAGTATACAGATGCCTGGTACCACGATGCCAATGCGCAAAAAGGGGGCTTCAGTTTGGAGCGCATAGACCTCAATCAATTTTGCAAAGGGGAGGGTAATTGGTCAGCAAGTATAGCTAATAATGGAGGTACCCCCAATGCAGAGAATTCAATTGCAAAAAATCAAGTCGATACTGTAGCGCCAAAATTATTGTCCTATGATTGTTCAAGTCAAGGGGAGGTCTCGTTGTTGTTTAACGAATGTGTTGATTCCAATCAGGTCTTAAATTTGGTCAATGCCAATCGTAACTATGCGATATCAAGCTTCAAGCTTCAAACCAATGGCTTGAAATTTTATTTACCATTTCAGTTAAAGCTCGATACAGTTTATTCCTTAGTCTTGAAGTCAATAAGCGATTGTCAAGGGAATCGTTCAGATGCATTCCAATTCAACATTAGGGTTTTATCAGCGCCTAAACCTCAGTCGGTTTTGATCAACGAAGTCTTATTTGATCCTTTGCCCAATCAAGTTGATTTTATTGAATTGTATAACCGTTCAGATTACCCTGTTGATTTAAAACAATTATTTGTGGCCAATTTAACACCGGATGGCTTGTGGGATCAAATCTATCCCTGTGCTTCAGGTCAGAAATTATTTAACTCACGAACATATGCTATACTTACGACAGATACTATGAGGTTGTGTCAGCAATATGACTGTGGACGAAATGCACTTAAGTTACAGTTGCCAAAGTTGCCGCCTATGCCAGATAATGCGGCCAAATTGGTTTTGATTAATGCTGCCTCAGAAAGTATAGATAGCATGCATTATAATACTGATTGGCATTTTAAATGGTTGACTTCTAAAGAAGGGGTCAGTCTTGAACGACTGGATGTAAGTATGAGTGGAACAGATCAAAATACTTGGCATTCCTGTTCAAATTTAGAAGGAGGGGCCAGTCCTGGAAAAGTCAATTCTCAAATAAAAATCCAAACCCATACAGATCGTTATTTTTCAGTGAGTTCAATGGCGCTTAGTCCTCACAGTAATGGACAAACAGGTGTTTGCTTAATTCATTATGCATTGCCAGAAACTGATGCGGTTATTTCAGTAGATGCATTTAATATTGACGGTGCTATTGTTAAGTCGATTTTACCCGCTACACATATAGGTGTTGAAGGTGATTTGGTTTGGGACGCCACCGATGCCTATAATCAACCATGTATACCTGGCGTATACATTATTTTGGTTCAGGGAAAATTGCCCAGTGGTAAAATGATTAAGGAAAAACTCTGTGTAGTGGTTTCAGGTCAATATGCTTATTGATCTTCTGCAGGGGTTTCAATAATAATGAAAAGATCTTCACTGTCGCGTTTCATCAAATACTTTTCTCTAGCAAATTGTTCTAAATTGTTTTGACTCGAGAACAAATCTTTTTCAGCTTTTAAAGCCTTGTCGATTTCAGTTTGGTAATAGTTTTTTTGACTTTTCAAATCCCTTACTTCAGATCTCAACTGAATGATATCAATGAAGTTGTTGCTGTCAAAAATGGTCATCCAAGACAGAATGGCCAATCCAATGACCCAATACTTGTATTTATCCCACCATTTTTTCATCCATTACAAATCTACAAGATTCTATTAATACCTTTTTAGCAAGTCTTTGTGTTTAGTCTACTAAAATGGAGTGTTTGGTCCGTAATACTCAACTGAGTTATTCACGGTCTCAATCAAATGGATTTTGTGTAATTTAACATTTGCAGGTAAATGGGGCTCAAGTCTTTCCCAAATTACCACCGCGATGTTTTCAACTGAAGGTAAAATATCTTTCAAAAAGGGTACATCTAAATTTAAATTTTTATGATCTAAATGCTCCACCACTTCGTTTTCAATAATGACCTTTAATTTTTTAAGGTCCATCACAAAGCCGGTGTCTACAGATGGAATGCCCTTAATGGTAACATATAAATCAAAGTTGTGTCCGTGCCAATGTTCATTGGCGCATTTGCCAAAACATGCTTCATTTTCTTCCTTGCTCCAAAGCGGGTTGAAAAGCTTGTGGGCCGCATTAAAATGGGCTTTTCTGGTTACAAATAGCACTGGTCCGTTCATGTTGAATATTTTCGCAGCAAATTTAACTCAATTTTATGTATTTTTGAATTGAAAATTATGATTGTAATTACCGGGGCAGCAGGGTTTATTGGAAGTTGTTTAGCGAGTCGCTTAAACCAAGATGGATTTAAAGACATCGTTTTGGTAGATGATTTTGCGCCTGAATCCAAGAAAGCTAATTGGGAAAGATTACAATATTCTGCTTTGGTCAATCGATCTGAATTTTTTGATTGGGCCAAAGGCAAAGAAAACCTCATACAATTTATATTTCATATAGGCGCAAGAACTGACACCACAGAATTTGATGCAAATATTTTGAATCAACTCAATTTTGAGTATTCAAAACAGATATGGCGTTTGTGTGTTGAAGGTGGTATTCCATTAGCCTATGCAAGTAGTGCAGCAACCTATGGTATGGGCGAATATGGCTTTGATGAATCCTATCAACAAATGCCCAATTTAAAACCCCTGAATCCCTATGGTCAAAGTAAATTAGATTTTGATTTATGGGCCATACAACAAACAGAACAACCGTTTTTTTGGGCTGGTTTTAAATTCTTTAATGTATACGGCCCTAACGAATACCACAAAGGTCGAATGGCTTCTGTGATTTTACATGCTTACAATCAAATTTCAGAGCATCAGCAATTGAAATTATTTAAATCTCATCGCAGCGATTTTGCCGATGGTGAACAACAACGCGATTTTGTTTATGTCAAAGATGTTATCAATGTTCTAGTGTATTTTATGTACCACAGAAAAGACAGTGGCATCTATAATTTAGGGAGTGGAGTCGCTAATACCTTCAATGATCTGGCTGCCTTTACTTTTAAGGCAGTCAATCAAGAGGAGCGTATTGAATATGTAGATACACCTTTGGATATTCGCGATAAGTATCAATATTACACCTGTGCCAATATGAGTAAATTATACAGCATTGGTTATCCGCAAGCATTTACCTCTTTAGAGGAAGGCGTTAAAGATTACGTTTGTAATTACTTAATGAAAGGTCAATATTATTGAAAATTCTTAAACTCATTGGCGTAGGACTCTTTGTGCTGTTCTTTGGAATGGCATGGTTGATTGAACATCAATCAAATGATCAACCTTTTATTCGCAAAGATGTCAATGCCTTATTGCTAAGCAAGCTTGAAAAAAAACAAAGTAAGCAAATTCAAATTTTACAGCATGCTGATTTGCCAAAGCTTTTAGATCAGTTTGATTTAAGCACGGAACCCTTTCAGTTGTTAAACAAATACCAATTAGCATTATTTGCCTATAAACACAATTGTTTGGTCTTTTGGTCTAATCAACAAATTCAGCCTGAAGAATTTAAGATAGATTCAAATTTTCAATGCCAATGGTTGCAAAATAAAAATGGTTGGTATCAGGTGGTGTCAGCTCGTGTTGGTGAGTATAATGTATACTGTTACTATACTTTGTACAAGCAGTTCCCTGCTAACAATGAACTGTTTAAAAACAGCTTTAATCCAGATTTAAATTTAGGCCTAGCAAACTGGGTGAATATGCCCCAATGGGCTGCTGGTGAACAAACCAATTTTATGCAACACAAACAATTGCCCAAATTGCAATTGTCTAAACAATATACAGCGCAAAACCAATGGTTGGTTCAAGGCTTGTACCTATTGGCCTTTGTAGCTTTTTTATTGTATCTATTTCAAGTTTGTAATCAAGATCAAGGTTTTCAAATCAAGCAATTCATGGTTTTGGCTTTGTTGTACTTGGCCCTATTTAATGCCATGATGAATGCCGGTTGGATTTGGATCAGTCAAGTATCTCATGTATCTAATACACAAACATTACATCTTGGACAATTGTTGATGGTCTTGTTTGCTTTGTTGGCATTGCATCAGACAGTACAAGGTTTGTCTTTGAAATGGTTGAAGCCTTATGCTAAATTCCTTCAATTCCTTTTAGCAACTTTATTTTGGGCAGTTAATGTATGGGTGGTATTGCGCATACTGCCTGCCTATATTGAAAACAGTGCTGTAGATTTTGATTTTAAGTGGTTGAGTAATATTGACGGTCAAACTTTGATGGCTTTGTTCAATGTGTTTTTATTGTTCATTTGCCTAGTTGTAGTATACAGATTGATGAATGCTTTGTTGAAACCTGTATACCAAGCAAAGCAGTGGTTAATCAGTCTTGTTCTAGTTGGAGCCATATTCATTGCCTACGCTTATTGGGTAAAACACGATAATGGCTTTATGTTGATATGCTTGGGGGTTTATGGCGTGTTTATACCATGGTGGTTGATCAAAATTAAAAAATTGTTGTTTCGCCATTTTATCATACTTGCAGTACTTGTATCTGGCATATTTGCTGTGCAGTTTGAACAAAGTAATAGTAAAAAAGAGAAAGAAGACCGCAAACAATACGCCACTGAATTGATCTCGAAATCGGATAAAGCGCTTGAGTATAAACTTCTGAATATTGAAGATGAAATGATCAGAGCTGCTACCATTGATTCATTTTTCTACTATTCTAAAAGTGATTACGAGGAATTGACCTTAAACATCAAATACAATTTCTTTACGCCCTTTATTCATGCCTACGACATTACCCTGATGCGATTTGATTCTATGGGTAGAGATGTTACACCAAGTAAATACAGCTATTCTTATTTGAATGCTTTGTACAATCAATCAAACAACAAAAGCATTACCAACTATTTTCTATACATCCGTGACTTACACTATTTGGGGGGCTATTTGGCTAAATATGAAATCTGTCCTTCCAAACGCAATATTGGTTATGTGTTCTTGTTGCTAACCCCAAAATTAAAAGGCAATACATATAATCTGGATTACTTTTTTAGTGGGAATAACCAACAAGGATTATTCAAGCAACAATATGCTTACGCCATTTATCAGAATAATGTTTTGGTCAAGAGTGTGGGCGACTATCCTTATCAAATCATTAATCAATTACCGCTTTCAACAATGGAGGATGAACACTTCATTGAGACCAATGCCTACAGCCAGTTGCTCAAAAAACTTGATAAGCATACCTATTTGTTGGTAGCCTTAAAAGCACCAACCTGGAATCAGGTATTCAATGTGTATACCTTTATACTCTTGTATTTTACGACGCTTTTATTGCTGTTGTTTGGATTCATTTATTTGGTCATTATTGCCATAGGGTTTTTGAGTTTTACGCCTAAGTTTCAAAAAGTATACGCTGCCATTACACAATATTTTAGAGTCATCAATATCAACCGCTTGTATTTAGAAACTAAGATCAGAGCGGCTTTTGTGTTGATGTCTTTATTCATTTGTTCGGTAGTGGTTTACTTTACGGTTCAAAATGTTAGTGCTAGTTTTAAGCAAAATCAAAACGATAATATGTCAAAGAAAATGGCATCTATTGTGAATGAATTGGAGTTGGGTTATAACAAACGCGATGACAGACCGATACAAAACCTGATTCAACATTTGTCTATCACAAACGACATTGACATCAATATGTATATGAAAGATGGTACATTGTACCATTCAGCTAACAGTCGTATTTTCAATGAAGGTTGGTTTTCGCCTTATATGAATCCGGTAGCCAATTATGAATTGAATTATAAAAAACAATTCAGCTTTAAACAAAATGAATCCATTGGACAATTAGAGTATTTATCCTATTACAATGCCCTTTATGATGAACGCCGTGAACTTATTGGTTTTGTTAACTTACCTTATTTCTCTAAATCCCTTGACTTGAAAAACGAGTTTTCAATGT
>JAURIG010000011.1:4278-17264 GCA_030832905.1 Bacteroidota bacterium | reverse complement strand
TAGTTAAACCACTTAAATTAATGATAGACAGTTTGTCTCATGTGCAATTAGGGGCAGACAACAAACCAATCGTTTGGCAACAGAAAGATGAGATTGGTCAATTGGTAGATCAATACAATTCCATGTTGAAGCAATTAGAACTTAGTACTAATAAGTTGGCGGTGAGCGAAAGAGAAGGGGCCTGGAAAGAGATGGCTCAACAAGTGGCTCATGAAATTAAAAACCCATTGACTCCTATGAAATTACATTTGCAGTATTTGCAAATGGCTATACAAAAAGGAGATACTAATGTGGCTGAAAAAATCAATGAAGTCAGCAAAATATTAATTGAACAAATTGATCATTTGAGTTTAATGGCTGAAGCATTTTCATCTTTTGCTAAAATGCCTGTAGGTTCTCCTGAGCCTTTTGATATTCAAGCTTTGTTGCAAACCTGTGTTGGTTTATTTGGCGCTCAAGACAACATGCAAATTCAATTACATACCATCAACCAATCTTGCGTGGTGATGGTTGATAAAAGCCAAGTGCAAAGGGTATTTGTTAACTTGTTAAAGAATGCTCAACAGGCTGTAAAAGAAGGTGAGCTCTGTAAAGTGGATATTCAACTTGAAATTGACAATGGCCAATTAAAAGTATATTTTAAAGACAATGGTATTGGCATAGATGATACGCTCAAGGATAAAATTTTTCAGCCTAAATTTAGCACAAAGAATTCAGGAATGGGCTTGGGATTAGCCATCAGTCGAAAAGTACTGGAACAAGTACATGGTCAAATTAGTTTTGAAAGTGTGCTGCATCAAGGAACAACATTTTGCGTCACATTGCCATTATACAAAACTACCTGATCAAAGCCATTTTGCTTGTAATCATAGTTGAGGGCATGACTCAATCTGCATTTGCATGGTCTAATATAGTAAAGGTTAATCTACAGTTAAAGCAAGATAGTTTCATTGTAACGGACAGCGCTTGTGTTTTTTCATCTATCAAAATTTACGCAGATAGCATTGACGTTACACAATCTTTTATATTTAATAGCCAGAAAAGACAAATCATAGTGCCAAAGGCATTTCAAAATCTGCCTTTAGAAATGACCTACCGTCAGGTCTTTTTCCCTGCACAAAATGCTTTTTTTAAAAGAGATAAAATCTATTTAGAGACCGAAAATAGCCGGCCTAAAATTATTAATACAGATAACAATCAAGCCAGTCCATTTTTTCAAAACAATCCTTTACATGCGGCAGGTAATTTGTCGCGTTCAATGAGTGTAGGTTCTGTTCAAGGCTTGTTGTTGAACAGTCAATTGAATTTGCAACTCAAAGGGCCTTTAGGGCGAGGATATAGTCTTCAAGCGGCCATGACAGACGACAATATACCCATACAGAGTCAGGGGAGTACTCAGCAACTTCAAGATTTTGACCAAGTATATGTGGCAGTCAAAAAAGACAGTTCCGAAATCATTGCAGGTGATTTTTTAATGCAAACCAATGGGGCACATCGATTCTTGAAGTATTACAAGAAGTCAAGAGGCATGCATGTTTTGAATCAATCCAATCAGTCATTGAACCATAGAGAGCAGCTGAATGTGGCATTGTCAAGAGGTCGATTTAACCGTATGGAAATTCAGGGTATTGAAGGGGTACAAGGACCTTACAAATTGCAAGGTCAAAATGCAGAACAAAATGTATTAGTCATCTCGGGTACTGAAGCTGTTTATGTGAATGGGGTTAAGCTTCAAAGAGGTCAACAATTTGATTATACCATAGACTATAATTTAGGCGAATTGTATTTTATGCCATCAGCTTTAATCACTCAGTTTTCAAGAATTGTAGTGGAATTTCAATACAGTGATAGACAATACTTACGCTCAGTTACCACGTTTTCAGAAGTTATTAAGACCAAGCGCTCTAGTTTTGCTATTGAGTATTTCTCAGAGCAGGATCATAAGCAGCAAGTCACGGATACCAATCAACGCAGTAAAATTGCTTCAGTCTTATCAAATGCTGGCGACGAATCTGTGCGTTTAGCCTTGAATCTTGCCTACAGTGAATTTCAAAGCAATCGCATCAATTATAGAAAAATAGATTCATTGGGGCAATCCATCTTTGTGTATACCAATGATGCCGGTTCGGATACTTTGTTTTATGTCTGTCAATTCAACTATGTTGGTGCAGGGAAAGGCCATTACAAAGCCATAGCCTCAACCGCCAATGGGAGAGTATTTGCATGGGTGGCTCCCAATAATGGCGTATTGATGGGCGACTATGACGCTGAAGTTTTACTGGTAGCCCCTAAACATTTTCAAATGGTCAACGGCACTTGGCGACAGCAATTGACCAAGCTTTCAGATTTGCAAATTGATCTAGCTTATTCTCATCTCAATCAAAATACTTACAGTTTGTTGGATAAGGCCAATGACGATGGTTTGGCTGGCTTTATTCAATTCAAACAAATACCTAAACAATTGGGCAAAGTCAAATTTAGCCATACGTCTCAATTAGAAAAAACCACCGCTCATTTTACGTCGGTTGAACGCTATCGCTCAGTTGAGTTTAATCGTTTATGGAACAGACAATTGAGCAATGCAGCCATTAATGGTGTTGGGCCTGAAACGGTGCTTAAAAGTCAAACCCAGTTGACTGTTTTAAAATCCCATCAGTTGGTCTTAGACATCAATGGTTTTCAGAAATCTCAAGTCTTTAAGGGCATAGACCTTGGGTTCAACTATTTGTTTACACATAAGGCTTTAAGTTTTTCTATTCAGAGCAATCAGATGAAAGCGCAAGCGAATCTTTATGCACAATCTGCCTATAATCATATTGCAGGCTTGATGTATAAAAAGGCCGCAAGTGAATTTAAATTCAATGTGCAAACAGAAAACAGCCTTCAAAGTCTTGACTCAAATAAACTATTTACGCCCCAAAGTTTTCTGTATAAACAAATGCAATTTCAATGGGTAAAACACCTGCTAAATGCATGGCAATCGCAATTGGAATGGACAGTCAGAGAAGATTACAGACCATCTACTCAGCTGATGCAATATACGAGCACCAGTAAGCAAATGTCTTATACTTTGTTGCACAATGGCGTTAAAGGGCAGCTGTTCAAATTCCAAACCCATTACCGTTTGGTGCATTGGGTGAATCAAGCTGATTTGCCTGTATTGCTAGTGCGCTTAGAATCCAATCAAAATGCCTTTAAAAAAGCCCTGCAATTCAATACCTATTACCAAGTAAGTGCAGGAAGAGAACAAAAGCGGATTTACACATTTGCACCTGTTCAAAGTGGCTATGGCACCCATGTTTGGATAGATTATAACCAAAATGGTCTTGAAGAGTTAAACGAGTTTGAGTTGGCTGTTTTTAAAGACCAAGCCAATTATGTTAAAGTGATTTTGCCGAGTAATGATTTGGTTAGTTGCCAATCAATTGATTTTAATCAAAGCATTAAATGGGCTGCACCTATCCATTGGCAGCAAAGCCTTGGTTTGAAAAAAATATTAGCAAAATTCCAAAGCATAAGCAGTTTTAAAAATGAAAACAAAGTGCAGAATCAGGCCTTTGGGGCTCAATTAAATCCTTTGAGTTTGGAAACCAGTGCTTCCAATATGCTCTTGGCCAATAAAGCGTTTAAGCAAGCTTTGTTTTACAACCGTTACCAGTCGAAATTTGGATTGGAATACAATTATTTAAATACTCAAAACAAGCAATTGATGACTTGGGGTTTTGATCAAAAAAGCATAGAAAAACACAGTTTACAATCAAGATTGAATCTGTTTCAAATGCTCAACTTAATGACTGAAGTTCAGCAGCAATTCAAAGCACTCAAAAGTGATTTAGCCATCAATAGACAATACAAAATGATGTCTTACACCGCTAAGCAAGAGTTGGTTTGGCAATACAAACAAAATTGGCGTTTGGGGGCCTATGCCCAGTTTACTCAAGCAAATAATGCAATTGAATTTGGCGCAGAACAAGCAAAGATTAAGGAATTTGGCCTTGAATGTCGTTTTTATAAGGTCAATAAAGGGACTATTGATTGTAAGTGGGCCCAACATCAAATACAGTATAATGGACAAGCATCGACCCCCTTGGCCTTTGATGTGTTGAATGGTTTAAGTCCCGGATTGAATCAAACTTGGTCAGTAGCTGTTGGTACAAAAACCAAGGGTAATATACAACTGAACCTTGTATACGATGGCAGATCTCTACCACAGACCGCTTCGGTTCATGTTGGTCGGGTAGAGGCAAAGTATTTGTTTTAAGGTTTAAAACGATTATTTTTGCGCCATTATGAAAAACATATTCCGTATTGCCGCTGTAGCTTTTTTAAGTGCTACTTTTTTAATGACTTCTTGTAAAAAAGAAGAGACTACTCCAACTACAACCACTCCTGCAAAAACTGATTACATTTCAATGACAGTAAATGGTTCAGCTTGGGAATCTGACGCTAGAAGTAAAAACATTGATTTCTTCGGTACTACAACACCTTCTATCTTAGCAACTGTTGATGCTGATACATTAACCATGTTTGCCTACAAAACTGCCGCTTCTGATTCAAGCATGGTTTGGGTAGGTGTCGTTTTGAATGCTAATAGAGTTGGTACTTATACTTTAGATGGTACAGACAATTACGTGGCCTATACCAATGGTACAGACTTTACTACAGCATTTATGAAATTGTTTGCTTACGATGGTTTTTCTGGTACATTGAATATCACTGAGTTCGATGCAGTGAACAAAACCATTACGGCTACTTTTACAGCTAATATGACTTCAACTCAAGGCGCTCCTGCAATAGCTATGGCTGCGGGTAAAATTACAAAAGTGAAGTATAATTAATCAGATTTTTAAATCTCAAAAAAAGGGTCAATTTATTGGCCCTTTTTTTATGGTCTTTTGTAAGCAATGAAGCCATTCGCCTCCCAGATTTTAATCAATTGAGGTTCTTTTTCTAAGCCTTCTTGATCATGTGATTTAGCTACAAAATAGACTGGTTTATCTGATGGGCCGTGTAATAACCAATCTTTTTGTGCATCATCCAATGCATTTTTATCGGCTTCAGACAATGCCAAATAATTACTAGCCTGTTTAGATTGTATAAACGCCTGAGTGATTTTTTGCAAGCCATCAGTGGCTTTTAATGGTTGAATTTTAGCGTAAAAATAAGCGGCGTAACTTTTATAACCTGTAACGAACCAATAACAGTCCTCAATTGCTTTTGCTTGGTAAAAATCAATCACAGCACCTTGCGTGTGGGCTTCTATTTTAGGGGTAATTATACTTGCCGTTAAACTGATGAATAACATTTGAAAGCCCAAATACACTTTGAGGGTAAACTGCTTCAATCGTTGCTCTGAATGCATGCACCACAGAAAGGTGTTGATCAGAATGATCAAACCTGGCAAAATATCCCAGTTGCTCCAATGCACATTGGCCATGATGTTGGCTTTTGCAAAAGGATCATTCACCATTGCAATCAACTCAGATTTGAAATGCATTAATGAGATGGGTAAAATGATTAGTATACATCCCAACAGGCCGCCAATAACAGCAATAAGCCATTTGCTCCATTTAGGCAGTATGGCATTGTGACGTGTAATGCCGTCTGCTGCCAAAAAGGTTAACGGTATCCAACACAATGAAGAATAATGCACGATTTTGGTTTTTACGATTGAAAATAAAATCAAAACCACCCAAAATAGAATCAACATGAACAACCTCATACTGGTAATTGGCGCTGAACTTTCTATTTGATTTCGCCCTTTAATTTCAAGCTTTGATTTGGGCCAAAAGGCTATTGCAATGATTGATATCGGAAAACAACCAAACAACAATACCAATGCATGGTAATAAAATGGTTGTTGATGCCCTGCAACATTTTGAGAAAATAAACCAATTTGGTAATTGATAAACTGAACAATAAAATATGGGCCATTCTGCAAGGTTTCTGGTAAGAACCAAATACTGGCTATTATCAAAGTGCTTAATCCATAAATTATTAAATGCCCAAATTTCAGACGACTTCTATACGATTGATAAAACAATAAACAGAGCACTACTAAGCCACTAATCAATAAGGCCACAGGTCCCTTTAATAAAATGGCAATACCAGAAAACAGGCCAGCGTATAGCAAAGGTTTAACGCTAGGAATGGACTGTCTAAAATATTTGTAAATTTCAAAAATAGATAACAGAATAAAGCCATTAAACATTGGGTCAATTAAGCCTGTTTTGAAGTACAATTGAGGCGTTATTGAGGCGAGGTAACAGAATACCCACCAAAGTCCCAACTGAGGTGATTTTAATTCTTTCTTTGAAAAATGGAATAAATACAATAATGTAAAGATTCCAAAAAGAGCATTGGGTAATCTGGCGGCCATTTCATTCACTCCAAATACCTGCATGCTTAAGGCTTGTATCCAGATGAATAGTGGTGGTTTTTCCCAAAAGCCTTGATAATTGATGGTCACTTGCGAGTAATTGCCGCTTACCATCATTTCTCGAGCAGATTCAGCAAAATTGATTTCATCCCAATCAAATAAATGCACACTGCCTAGAAATGGGATGAACAATAGCAAGCCGACGCTCAATATCAGCGCATAGGGGTTGATTTTACTATTCATGAAGTTTTGAAAATGGCGGGTTGTTCCAATAGGGTGTTTTTAAGCGATTATTGAAAAATAAAAAAAGACTTAAACTGATAAAGTAACCAAAGAGGGCGCCAACATAAACATCTCTTAAATAATGTTGACAAACATATACTCTAGAATAGGCTATACCGCAAGCGATAATAAAAAACAGACATTGCACCAATTGGTGGCGACTTAAAAAGCCAGCCATGCCTAAGGCGGCAAATGCAGCTAATGTATGTCCTGAGGGAAAACTTCCGTGGCTATGCAGATCAATAGATGGGAGTAAATGCAAATGGATGTGATGGGCTTTGATCCAAACAGATGGTCTTTCGAAATCCGGGAAAATAATCTGTTTGAACAGGTAGATCGATAAGGCGCAGATAAGCAAGCTCAACACAACTGCTAGGGTATGTTTTCGTTCGTAGAAAAAAGCCAACACAACCACGAATATTAGTAGTGCCAATTCTGGCAGTCTGGTTAAGTGGTATAAGAGATGATCCAATACAGGATGATGGTGTTGGTTAATCCAAAGCAATGAAGTTGCTTTGTCATAAAGCAAAACGAAGGGTCCTACAGCAAGCATGAATAACACATGACAAACAACTGAAGTGGTATATGCAGACCTCAAGGGATTCAAAATTGACTACAAATATGCCTAAAAAAAAATTCACTGAACAATATTTTTCAATTAAATTGCGTGAGAATAGATAGTTGTAAAATATGGCAAAGAAACAAGTAAGAGATCAAGTGGTATTAGAATTTCCTGTGAAATGTTCACCAAGTTTACTGTTTAATTATATTCAAAGTGCTTCAGGCCTTCAAGAGTGGTTTGCACACAAGGTTACAACTAAGAGCCGCACTGATTATGTATTCATATATGATGATGGCCAAGAAATGAAAGCAAAATTGACCAAGTCAGTTCATAATAAAATCAGTCGCTTTGAATTCGAAAATGCCCAAGACGGAGAATACATTGAAATGGAAATCATAGTGGATGAATTAACCGATGATGTGGCTTTAAAAGTGACAGAGTTCTGTAGTCCCGAAGAAAAAAGAGAAGTTGGAGAATTGTGGCATTCACAAATTGAAATTCTGAAAGACGTTATTGGGGCATAATATTTGTTCCTGAATCAACGCGGTATGAAAAAAATCAATCTTTTAGTGGTCAAGGCCTTTATTGGGCCATTCCTGGGGACTTTTTTCATTTCAATGTTTTTATTCCTCATGTTGTTTTTGTGGAAGTACATTGATGATTTGGTTGGGAAGGGCTTAGAATGGCATGTGGTTTTTAGATTGTTGTTTTTCTCTATGGCGGACCTGATTCCTATGGCTTTGCCTTTGGCGGTTTTGTTGTCAAGCCTAATGACCTTCGGAAATTTGTCTGAATCTTATGAAATGGTTGCGCTTAAAGCCTCTGGGGTAAGTATTTACCGTGCACTAATGCCAGCCTTTTTGATCATTTTGTTTTTAAGTGTTTTAACTTTTTACGTTTCCAATATTGTCATCCCCAAGGCCAATTTAGAGGCCAAAAGTTTGTTATGGGATATCCGCAACAAGAAGCCAGCCTTTGATATCAAAGAAGGGGTGTTTTATAATGGAATAGAAGGCTATCAAATTAAAATTGGTAAAAAAGACCAAGACAATGATAACATCTATGATGTTTTGATTTATGAAATGAAACCTGGCTATTCTGAACTCACAATCACCAGAGCCGAAAAGGGCAGTATGCGTCTGAGTGATGATAAGCGCTTATTGTATTTTACATTGCAGAATGGTAAACGCTATGAAGAATTGGTTGAGAATGCCAATTACCGTTCTCGTATTCCATCTACCTATACCACATTTGAATCCCAAAAAATGACGTTTGATTTAAGTGATTTGGATTTGAAACAAACGGATAAAGATTTGTTCAAAGGCTCTGCAGTCATGATGAATATCAATGAACTGCAATTAGCCATTGATTCTGCTAAAAAAGAAATTCAAAAGAAAACACTATTGACCAGGGAATACTTAAGGCCTTATTATCCAGAAACAAAATACATCATGCAAGGTACTAAGGTGTTGGATAGTCCTAAGTTTACGCTCGATACCATCATTATGAATTTCCCTAAAGAAAACCGCTATGCTATTTTGGACTTGGCATTAGGCTCTGCAAGAAATTTAAAGAGCATAATTGAATCTACTAGTCAACAGCTTGAGGACATTAAAAATGATGATCGCATGTTCACCCTCAAATGGCATGAGAAATTCACCTTGTCTTTTGTGTTAATTGTATTGTTTTTAATTGCAGCGCCTCTTGGAACCATTATTAGAAAAGGGGGTTTGGGTATGCCAATGGTGGTTTCAATTATCATGTTTATACTCTATTATGTCATTAATATGATAGGGATAAAAATGGGGCGAGAAGGTATAGTGGCTGAATGGATAGGGGCTTGGTTGGCCTCATTAATACTGTTGCCTGTAGGGTTGTTTATTTTGTACAAAGCCGCCAATGAATCAGCTATCTTTGATCAAGACAAATACAAAAAAGTCTTTGAACGACTTAAGTTGTGGTTCAAGTTCAATCGTCAAGATCAGTCTTCTTGAGCCGCAGATTTAGTCATTTGCTGAGCTTGTTCTATGCCTAAATACTTGTCAATCCTGTTGTGCAAAATGTACAAGACAGGCGTTAAAGCCATAGCCACTGTAAATTTGTAAATGTAGTTGACTATCCCAACGGCTAGCACAAGTTTTAAGGGCCAATTGTTGCCAATATAAAAGGCAATGATCAAAACCACAAAACTATCTACCAATTGCGAAATCAAAGTCGAACCGGTTGATCTTAACCAAAGGTATTTTTCGCCAGATTTTAATTTGATCCAATGAAAGACCCAAACATCTAACATTTGGCCGATTAAAAAAGCGACTAATGAACCTATAATAATCCATAGTCCTTGACCAAAGACTTTGTTATAAGCCACTTGCATACTGCCAATTTGAACGGATTGTCCGCTGTTTTCCCATAAGTCAAAGGGATGGGTTTTCATGGCTAAATAAACCATTACAAACGTATAAGCAATAAGACCTGCTGCCAAATAGGACAGTAGTTTAACCCCTTGTTTGCCATAGTATTCATTAATGATATCGGTCATGACAAATACCATAGGCCAAAGCAAAACACCACAGGTTAAGTTGAACGATAAGTGTTCAATCCCAAACAATGTAATATCGATTGGCTTCAAGCCTAAACTGCTTTCCAATGAAAACAACTTTGAGCCGATAAATTCGGCCACCAAAGCATTGGCGATGAAAAAGCCGCCAAGTATAATAAATAGCCTTGTTTTTTTGTCTATGTTCATGTGAGTTCTATGCTTTCGCCTTTATTTGGAATAACACAATTTAAAAAGCCATGTTGTATCAGATTGTCTGCCCATTTGCTTTGAACCTCAAAGTTACCATGTACCAAAATTAACTTTTTAACTTTGTTGGGATCTTGACAAGACAAATAGTCCAGCATCTCATTGTAATCTGCATGTGCGCTAAAATTTTCCATACTCTCAACTTTGGCTTTTACTTCATGCATTTCTCCAAATATTTTGACTTCTGGATCGCCGGCTTTAAGTCTACCAGCTAAACTACCTGCTGAGGCGTAACCAACCAATAATATGGTGTTTTTGGCGTCGCCAATATTGTTCTTGATGTGGTGTTTGATGCGACCTGCTTCTGCCATTCCACTAGCACTGATAATGATGCAAGGGGTATTAGAACTGTTTATGGCTTTAGAGGCTTCTACGGTTTCAACATAATGCAAGGTTGGAAAATTAAATGGGCTGCCGCTTTTGTTGATATAGCTTAAAATGTCTTTGTTGAAATATTCTTGATGTTCAGCCATGATTTTTGTTGCCTTAACAGACAAAGGGCTGTCAACAAACACATCAATTTGAGGCAATAAACCTCGTGTAGCCAGTTGGTCTAATGCGTATACAATCTCTTGAGTGCGATCAACGCTAAAGGCAGGGATAATGATTTTGCCTTTTTGCTCAATACAGGTCGATTGAACGACAGATAATATTTTGCTTTCAACATCAGTCTGAGTGGCGTGTAATCTATCTCCATAAGTGCTCTCACAAATTATGTAATCAGATTGAGGGAAAGGAAAAGGCCCTTCAATGATGGCATCGTTTTTTCTGCCAATATCGCCAGTGAAAGTCAAACTGATAGGCGCTTTGTCTTCGCGCTTAAGGAGCAATCTTAAGGCCACGCTGCCTAAAATATGCCCACTAGAGTAGGTCTCAACTGTAATTTCATCATTGATGTTAAAGCTGCCATTGTAAGGGATCGCTACCATGTTGTCTAACGCCATTTGAGCATCTTTCTCATCGTATAAAGGCTCAATAATAGGGAGTTTTTTGTCAAGGCGTCTTTTGTTGATGTATTTTAAATCGCTTTCTTGAATGCGAGCGCTATCAAGTAACATGATTTCACACAAATCTTTGGTGGCTTGTGTAGTATAGATTTTACCTCTGAAACCATCCTTAAACAGCTTAGGCAACAAACCTGAATGATCTATGTGGGCATGTGATAAGCAAACTGCATCAACCGTTCTAGGCTCAAAACCCCAATGTTCGTTAAGTGGTCTGTTGTCTTTGCCTTCGCCTTGGTATAGGCCGCAATCCAATAGTAAATTGAACCCTTTGTCTGTGGTCAGCATGTGTTTGCTGCCAGTAACGGTTCTAGCTGCCCCATAAAAGGTCATTTTCATAAAGCAAAAGTACAACTTTGTGCTAGATTTAAGGGCATTTAGTGAATTTTAAAAGCCTTTAAAAAAGTCCCCAAAAAACGATACCTTTGCACGCTTTAAAAGCGCAATCTTTCAAATGGATAGAAATTCATACATCGGACTAGGTTTGATTTTTGTTTTACTCATGGGGTATTTTTATATCAATCAACCCAGTGAAGCAGAATTAGCCAAACAAAAACACTATACAGATTCGGTTCAAGCGAGCCGCGAATTGGCCAAAAAACAAGAAGCCGCTCAAATGGCCAAAGTGCAAGCCAATCAAGACAGTGCAAAAAAAACGATACTACAAGACTCTGCCGCCTTATTGTCAATTTATAAGGGCTTTGCGGCTGCTGTTCAAGGTCAAGAAACGTTTACAACCATTGAAAACAGCGATGTGCAATTGCGTTTAAGCAATAAAGGCGCTGGTATACATCAGG
Source organism: Bacteroidota bacterium (assembly GCA_030832905.1). Classification (GTDB taxonomy): domain Bacteria; phylum Bacteroidota; class Bacteroidia; order NS11-12g; family UBA955; genus JABMMZ01. The sequence goes on along the minus strand of JAURIG010000011.1, from coordinate 5,434 downwards.
TATGGTTAAAAGCTTATAAAACCGACGCTCGCCAACCAGTTAAGTTGTTTGATGAATCTAGAGCACAACACTTATTGTATTTTACTGCTGATCAAAAACGTTATGCTTCCAATCAATTTTATTGGACGCTTCATCACAAAGATGAGCGCAGCATAGCCTACCGTTTGTACTATGGCGGTAATGCTTATATGCAAATGACCTATAGCCTTGAAGAAAAAGGCTATGCGGTTAAAAGCCAATTGACCACCCACGAAATGGGGGCTGTACTTCAAGCCAATAATGGTTTGACTTTGCAAATGAGCAATGATGTGCCTCTTCAAGAACGCGATGTGGTTGAAGAAAACAAGAAAACAACTTTGTATTATCAGTACAAAGACAAAAAGGCTGATTATATATCAGAAACCAAGCAAGAAAAAATGGCTTTAGAGGAATCGACTGATTGGGTGAGTTTTAAGCAGCAGTTTTTTAATTCAACTGTCATTTGTAAACAAGGTTTCTTAAAGGGCAGTACCATTCAATCTGATTTGCCTCAAAGTTCTAAAAACATCAAGCATTTATCAGCCGTTTTACTATTACCAATGAATGCGGCTCAAGAACAAGCTATAGATTTAAATTATTTCTTTGGGCCTAACCAATACCATATGTTGAAAGACCAAGGTATCGGTTTAGATAAAATCATTCCTTTGGGTTGGGGTATTTTTGGTTGGATCAACCGATTCATGATCATTCCAATATTTAATTTCCTTCAGGGATACTTAAGTAACTACGGTATCATCATTTTGTTATTGACGCTTATCATCAAAACCTTGTTGTTGCCATTGGTGTTTAAATCGTTTAAATCTACGGCTAAAATGAGGTTGTTAAAGCCTGAAATGGATGCCTTAAAAGAGAAGTACAAAGACGATGTGCAAACGCAACAGATGGAAAATCTTAAATTGTACAGACAAGCTGGCGTTAACCCTTTGGGTGGTTGCTTGCCTATGTTGTTGCAAATGCCAATTTTAATTGCGGTTTTCCAATTCGTACCTTCAGCATTTGAATTCCGTCAACAGGCTTTCTTATGGGCAGATGACTTATCAATTTATGATTCAGTATGGGATTTCGGCAAATTGCCAGTGATTGACTATATCTACGGTGACCACGTGAGTTTGTTCAC
>JAURIG010000011.1:0-4035 GCA_030832905.1 Bacteroidota bacterium | reverse complement strand
CAAAAACAAAAAAGGGGACGATAAAAAATCAGCCTTTCAAAAGCGTTTGGAAGAAATGGCTAAAGCCAAAGACCAAATGAAAAAACGCTAATGCCTTATGCAGTTGTTTTTTGCAGAACATTTGCCTGATCAGGGTCGCCTGACACTTAATGATGAAGAATCAAAGCATTGCAAAGTTTTGCGCAAACAAATTGGGGATCAAATTCAATTGATTGACGGACAAGGCCATTTGGCCACAGCCTCTATTTGTCAGATTCAACCTAAATTCGAGCTTGAAGTTTTAAACAAGACCTATCATGCACCACCGAGGGCTTATGCCTTTCATTTATATGTGGCACCTACTAAACAAAATGACCGCATTGAGTGGTTGTTGGAAAAGGCAATTGAGGCCGGTTTAGATAGTTTCACACTGATTCAGACCGAACGCTCCGAGAAGCACAGTGTTAAATTAGAACGTTTACACAAAGTGGCATTATCCGCTATTAAACAAAGCCATCAATGGCATTTGCCTAAGATACATACCATGCAACCGCTTAAATCTATAGGCATGCCTAATCATGCTTTGGTGGCGCATTGTGAAACAGATGCACAAAAACAGCCTTTTTTAAAAGCAGTTAGTCATTTAGGGAGTAATGAGGTTAATGTGTTTATTGGCCCAGAGGGTGACTTTACTGTTGGCGAAATTGACTGGTTTAAATCCAAAGGGGCTCAATTTGTAAGCTTGGGAGAAAGTCGCTTAAGGACTGAAACCGCTGGTATTTATTGCGCTATGGCTTTGAATGCCGGTAGTCCATTTTTCACTTAAAACAAAATTCCTTAATTTTGTAAACTTGCTTTATTGCCATAGAGTGATTACACTTTTTATCCTAATGGCTATAGCTTACCTGTTTTATGGGGCTCAAGAATAAAAACATACAATGGATGGTTTCTGCCTTTGATAGAGGCGCCGGAAAGCCGGGTGCTGCCAAAGGGCCTGAAAGTTTGTTGAAAGCGCTAAACAGTGCTCACATTTCAAGTAAGCAAGTCATGTTTAATACGGCTGCTCCTGAGGGTAATTATTCAGGGACCTATGCCAAACACATTGAATCAATCATCGACATCAACCTGCATTTAGAAGCTTTGGTGCACAATGCGATAACAGCAGGGGAATTCCCAATTGTATTAACAGGTGACCACAGCAATGCCATTGGCGCTATTCACGGTTTTATGAAAGCCAATAAAGGTATGCAAGTAGGCGTTATCTGGATTGATGCGCATGCAGATTTGCATTCGCCTTACACAACGCCATCAGGTAATATGCATGGTATGCCTTTGGCGGTCTTGTTGAAGCAAGACAATTTATCAGCTCAAAAGAATCCTATCGATGTGCCCACAGCAAAGTTCTGGAACCAATTGAAAGATCATCCATCAACACTAAAGCCCAATAATTTGGTGTTTATTGGTTTAAGAGATGCTGAAGCTGAAGAATTGGCCCTAATTGATCAACTAAACATCAAAGCTTATACCCCAGAACTAATAGCCGCTCAAGGCATAGAAGCTGTTTTGAAGGGCAGTCTTGAATATTTGTCTCATTGCGATGCCTTATATGTGTCTTTTGATGTAGACTCAATGGACCCAAGTATTTCTACAGGTACTGGAACACCAGTAAGCAATGGTCTTGATTTTGAGCAAACGCAATACCTCTTAAAAGCCCTTATCAATGCCCCTCAAGTAGCGGCATTAGAAATCACTGAAATCAATCCTGAAATTGAGCAAAACAATCAGCCCATGCATGAGGTGGTTATGCAATTGCTAAAGCCAATGCTTTAGGCCTTTTTTTATTGCTGAAAACCTGTGGAAATGTTTGTGTTTTAAGGGCGCTAAAACCCTCAAACAAATCGTATTTTTACACTCTATTAATTTTTGAATCAGTATGAGTGAAAGCACAAACAAGAGTAATTATGGAGCCGATAATATACAGGTTCTTGAGGGTCTTGAAGCAGTAAGAAAACGTCCTGCCATGTATATTGGTGATGTTGGCCCTAAAGGCTTGCACCACTTGGTGTATGAGGTAGTTGATAACAGTATTGACGAAGCATTGGCTGGTTACGCCAAGCACATCGAAGTATTCATCAATACAGATAATAGCATAACAGTGTCTGATGATGGTCGTGGTATTCCAACGGATATTCACCCAAAAGAGAAGAAATCTGCTTTGGAAGTGGTAATGACAGTATTGCACGCTGGTGGTAAATTTGATAAAGATACTTATAAAGTATCAGGCGGTTTGCACGGTGTGGGTGTAAGTTGTGTGAATGCATTGTCAACGACATTGATCGCAACTGTTCATCGCGATGGCAAAGTATACCAACAAGAATACTCTTGTGGTAAACCGTTATACGATGTTAAAGTTGTAGGCGATACAGATAAGCGCGGAACCACCGTTCACTTTAAACCAGATGGCTCTATCTTCTATACAACAGAGTACAGTTTCGATACTTTGAGCAACCGTTTGCGCGAATTGGCCTATTTGAATAAAGGCATTCGTTTGAATTTAACTGATTTAAGAGTTGAAGAAGGTGTTGAACCTCGTTCTGAGTCTTTTTACAGTGAAGAAGGTTTAAAGGAATTCATCGTTTATTTGGACAATACCCGTGAAAAAATCATGCCTGAGCCGATTTATGCTGAAGGTGAAAAACAAGGTATTCCAATTGAAATCGCTTTCCAGTACAATGCTGGTTACAGCGAGAACTTGCATAGTTATGTGAACAATATCAACACCATAGAAGGGGGTACCCACGTGGCTGGTTTTAGAAGAGGTTTGACCAGAACCCTTAAAACCTATGCAGATAAAGAAGGTTTATTAAAGAACTTAAAATTTGAAATCAGTGGGGATGACTTTAGAGAAGGTTTAACAGGGGTTATTTCTGTTAAAGTTGCAGAGCCTCAATTCGAAGGACAAACCAAAACCAAATTGGGTAACAATGAGGTAATGGGTGCGGTTGATGTATGTGTGGGTGAAATTTTAGGCAATTACTTAGAAGAAAATCCAAAAGATGCTAAAGCCATTGTGAACAAGGTGATTTTGGCGGCTACTGCAAGGCATGCTGCGAGAAAGGCCCGTGAAATGGTGCAAAGAAAAGGCGCTATGAGTGGCATGGGTTTACCTGGTAAATTAAGTGATTGCTCTAGCACAGATCCTTCAAAATGTGAAATCTATTTGGTTGAGGGAGACTCTGCAGGTGGTACAGCAAAACAAGGTCGTGATAGAGATTTTCAAGCGATCATGCCATTAAGAGGTAAAATCTTGAACGTAGAAAAAGCCATGGAACATAAGATCTATGAGAACGAAGAGATCAGAAACATGTTCACTGCTTTGGGCGTAAAAATTGGAACAGAGACCGACGATAAAGAGTTGAATATTGAGAAATTAAGATACCACAAAATCATCATCATGACCGATGCTGACGTTGACGGATCTCACATTCGTACCTTGATTTTGACTTTGTTCTACAGATACATGAAGAAATTGATTGAGAATGGCTATGTATACATTGCAACACCGCCTTTGTACCAAGTTAAGAAAGGCAATACAAGTAAATACTGTTGGAATGAAGAGCAAAGAGAGCAAGCCGTTGTAGAAATAGCTAAAGGCTCTAATCCTGAGACTGTTCACGTACAACGATACAAAGGTTTGGGTGAAATGAACTTTGAGCAATTATGGGAAACTACCATGGATCCTAGCAGACGTACTTTGAAAAAAGTAACGCTTGACAGTGCCGCTGAAGCCGATCATACTTTCAGTATGTTAATGGGTGATGAGGTGCCGCCTCGAAGAGAGTTCATTGAAAAGAACGCTAAATACGCTAACATCGACATTTAATATTCAAGGGGCGAAAGCCCCTTTTTTATTTTCAGCTAATGAGCGGTTTTTTTGTGGATTTGATTGACAAGTACACTTAAAAAAAACCTATTTTTGCGACAAGTTTAACATGCAGGAAAAAATTTTAATTTCAGATTTCGGCTCTCAATACACGCAATTGATTGCCAGACGTG
>JAURIG010000119.1 GCA_030832905.1 Bacteroidota bacterium | reverse complement strand
AAATGGACTAAGTGCAAAATTCCCAGCCATTCTGTTTTTATTGCCATCGCGGGTTTTCACATCAACAATAGCAGAAATTCTGCCACCGTATTGTGCACCAAATCCAGCACTGTATACATCAGCAGATTTCATCAAGTCCACATCAAAAATGGAAAACAATCCAATAGAATGAAAGGGATTGTATATGGTCATGCCATCAAGTAAGACCTTATTCATAACAGGACTACCTCCTCTAATATACAATTGTCCTCCTTGGTCTCCACTGAACACAACACCTGGCAATACTTGTAAATATTGAACCAAATCAGGTGTTCCTCCAACAGTTGGAATTTTTAACAATTGAGAAGGCTTGATTTTACTAGCGCCAATGTCAATGTCTTCGCGTTTTCTTTTTCTTACATCGGTCACCTTCCCTCCCAATAAGGTTACAATCTCCTGTTTCAAATAAACATTTTCTAATCCAACTTTACCTTCCACAATTTTCAAAGTGATGGTATCAGTTTTATAACCTAAAGCATAACAAAACAATTTGTATTGACCGACAGGAATCCCATTGATAATGTAGTAACCATCTTGATTGGTATAGGTAGAAAATTCAGTCCCAACAACTTGGATTTGAACATTATCCAAATCATTACCGGTCTTTTGATCCCTCACATACCCTTTAACACCACCTGTTTGAGCCAACAAGTTGTATGTGCATATCAGAAGAGCAATCAATAAGGAACGAGAAAACATACGCAAATGTATGAAAAATCAAGCGTTTTTTGTGTGCTTTAAAAAATAAACCACATAGCCTAGCATGGAGGCTGAAAGTCCTATGCCCCATGACCAACAAGCCCCTATCAACCCATAATGAGGAATAGCAAAAATGGCAGCAACTACACCAAAACAAAGACCCAAAACATTGATCCAAAAGATGGTAGAAAATTGGTCTTTAGCATGTAAATAATGGTTAATGATATTGGAAACACTAAACACCATTATGCCCAAAACACAGTGAGGTAATAATTGGGCAATTGCTAAAAAGTCTTGACTGAATAGCGAAGTCCAAAAATCAGAAGGCAAAAGACATAAAGTTAAGGCCATGGCTGAAGAGCCAATGAGATTCAAGCCTATAAAGCGCTTGGTCATTTGAATATCATCTTTGGTAGACAAACTGTTGCGAATTTTCATGTGTTGAATTTGGCCAATGCTGTGACCAAGTATCCAAACCGCCTCACATAAAACAATAACATTGTTATAAACCCCTAAATCGGCATTGTTAAGCCATAAGGCAATTAAAAAAAAGTTGATTCTATAATTGAGGAATTGAATGAATTGAGCGCCTTGAACCCATGCCCCCTGCTTTAAAATGATGCGCTGAAACACAAAAGGTTCAGAAGTGAATTTGAACACGGATCGATTCAACCCACGAAAAGCCAAAACAGCTGAAATCAATAAAGAGCCCGCCAAACAAAAAGGATACAAATTCAGATCAGGGCCAAAGGCATATACCGAAACGAGCAATCCTATTAAAATCAAAGTGGGCGAAACCAATAAACTCCAATTGCGATATGACAACTGTTGTTGACCCATAAGTAGCATTTGTAGGAGATTGACCAAGGCAAACAAAATAGCCAATGGCGCAATTGTCCATTTAAATGGTAAGTCAAAAAAACCTATTATTGGCAAGGCCAGCACTCCAACCGCCAGTATGAACAAGCAAGCTGACTTGAGGAGCATTTTAGGCTGATGCGTATACGACAAATTAATGACCGAACTATTGCTACCGAACTCCATGATCATTTGCAATAAAGCTACTGATGACAGGAGCAAACTGATTTGCCCTCGACCAATGCTCCCGAAGGTTCTTGACACAAAAACCACCAAAGCCAAACCCAAAACAGCAACTGCAATTTTGCTTAAAAAGGTGGAGGCAATGGGTTTCAGATGCATTAGATATTATTGGTTTTATACCCTAAACTTTGCAATTTGGTTTTGACTTTTTGAGTCATATCCCCTTGGATCAAAATCTCTCCATCTGAAATAGAACCGCCGGTTCCACAGAAAGCTTTGAGTAGTTTAGCCAAGGCTTCATGGTCTGCATCAGTGCCAACAAAACCACTGATCAAAGTCGCTTTCTTACCACCCCTTTGCTTAGTTTCCAACCGTATCCTGAGTTTTTGTTGCTGAGGCGGCAGGGTTTCTGTATGCTCTGATTCTGACTCAAACTCAAAATGCTCATCTGTACTGAACATAATACCATCAAAATCGCGTTTCTGTTTTTTACTCATTTTGAAGAATTTTTAAACTTAAGGGTTCTATTCTAATTTCTACTTTTTGACCTAACCACAATGGCTCGCCATCAACATGCACAGGACCTGAGGTTTTTCTAACAATCTCAAAATCAGTTCCCGTAAACAACTCAGTATGTTCATTCATGTGCAAACGCCTTTGCAAAAGGTTGCCAACAATTTTTATAAAGTCAACACCTGAAAACGCTTTAACAACTACCACATTGAACAAGCCATCATCTGGTTTAGCGCCAGGATACAAATACACATTATTGCCCCATTGAGTAGCATTGGCAATTCCTATCATAAACGCTTCACCTTCCCAAATCAATTGTTTGTCTTTGTACAAAGCATATGTTTGAGCTTTATAATTCAAATGCTTGAGAATGGTTTTGACATAGCCTTGTAAGCCACGTTTTTTATTACCAGCAAAGGCAGCACTGATTTGAGCATCAAAACCAAAGCCCCCTATATTAATCATACAATGGCGATCAAACCAAACTGTGTCTATCAACTTTTCTTTTTGAAAGGAAATATTTTGTATGGCTTTTACTGTATTCAAGGGCAATTTAAAATGCCTTGCAAAACCATTACCTGAGCCCAAAGGAATGATGCCTAAAACAACATAGGTATTCACCAAGCGAGAGGCTATTTGATTAATCGTACCATCGCCACCAGCTGCCACAACAATATCGAAGGCTTCTTTAATGGCTCTCTCCGTTAAGTAATGTAAATCTTCTGGTTTTTCAGTCGGCCAAATCTGAACCTCAAATTGATTATGATCAATGTGCTGTTGAATTAATGCAGGCAGATCACGCACCTTGTTTTTCCCTGAAAACGGGTTATAGATGACTACCAATCTGCGCTTCAACATACTATTTCTTAAAAGCAAGCTCTATTAAATTGGCACCCATTTTTAATGCCTCTTGACGTTTTTCTTCAGGATCATTGTATACAGATTGGTCTTCCCATCCATTGCCTAAATCGGCTTCGTATGAAAAGAAACAAACCAACTTGCCGTTATAAATCAGGCCAAAACCTTGAGCTGGTTTACCATCGTGTTCATGTATTTTAGGCAAGCCTTTATTGAAAGTGTAAGTTTGATGATAAACAGCATGGGTAAATGGCAATTCTACAAAATCCAATTCTGGGAAAACCTTTTTCATTTGAGGTACTATAAAGGCTTTCAATCCATAATTATCGTCTATGTGTAAGAAGCCACCTGCCATCAAATACAGCCTCAAATTTTTAGCTTCTGCATCAGAAAACAACACGTTACCATGCCCTGTTAAATACACCCATGGGTAATTGAATAATTCTGGGGAGCCAATATCAACTATGGACTCTTCAGTATGAATTTTTGTCTTGATGTTGGTATTGCTAAATTGAATGAGATTACCCAAAGCCGTTTTGTTGGCATACCAATCGCCACCGCCCTTATACTTTACTTTAGCAATTTTTATAGAAGACTCAGTGGTTCCTGAAAAAAACAGACTCCAAAGGAGTATACAGAACAAGCCTCTGACGAACAACATAGAACAAAATTAAGGGTTTCCCGGCAAATCAAATTTCTCTAAATTTTCTTTTTTTACCCATCTGACCTTTTTCTTCAACTCATAAAAATCAATGCGACCATCTGGCACATAGTATGCTCTTTGGCCTTTGGCAGAAGGATTAGAAGGTACAAGATTTGAGAAGGTAATCCATTTTTGACTTGGCTCAAAGCGCAAAAGCATACTGCCTTGATCGGCATACTCAAAAAAGACTCTGTTTTGAGGGGTTTTATCCGCAACAGATGCATAAAACAAAGGCGCCCCAAAATGCAAATCCCCAAATTTATCAACGCTTAACACATCAATGACTTTGGCATTGGAAAAACTATTGCGACCCATCAAACCCAAAACCGTATAGTAGCGTTTGCGTTTGTGCTTGGTAGCATAGATTTGATAATACAAAGCACCTGGCCAATTGTCTTCGTCAAACACTTCTTTTAATGAATCAAGGCCATGGGGCATATTATCATTGAGCCAAAATA
>JAURIG010000118.1 GCA_030832905.1 Bacteroidota bacterium | reverse complement strand
GGTGGCGGAGGAGGTAATACTTATTTGTGGTCGCCAAGTGGTCAAACCACAAACACCATTTTAGCGTCTCCACAAACCTCTACTCAATTTGGCGTCACTGTAACCAATAACTTTGGTTGTAAGGGCAGTGCTTTCAAGAACCTAACGGTTATACCAAGGCCAGTGGCTAAATTTGATGTTCAAGTCTATGGTAGAACGTATCAATTCTCTGATAGTTCTGTTAATGCACAAAGCTGGCTTTGGGATTTTGGCGACGGTATGTATAGTTATCAGCAAAATCCAACATACACCTACAGCGGTAATGGCCCTGTAAATGTGATGTTAGTGGCCTTGAACCCGCCATGCAAAGCAGATACCTTCTATAGAAGTTTCAATGTGTCGTCTATAGTCTCTAATAACGCCATTAAAGGCTTATCAGTTTACCCCAATCCTGCACAAGATGAATTGTTTATTCAAGCCTCTGCAGATTGGTCAACACAAACTGTACGCATTTTTGATATGACCTCAAGACAAGTATTTGAGCAAGTGTTGCACAGTCAAGAAGCCATTAAATTACCAGTAGCACAATGGCCTAAAGGCGTATACATGTTACAAACCAATTTCAGCATTCAAAAACTCATCATTGATTAATAGCTTTTAACTTCCTAATCTGAACCCGGCATTGCCGGGTTTTTTGTTTTAAAAGTGTATTTTCGCAAGCGCATGAGCTACATTATTCCGCCCTATTTAAAGCCAGGAGATACCATTGCTATTGCAGCACCTGCTCGCAGTGTCAGTATGGAACAAATTCAAGACGGTATTGCCTTCATGCAGGCTCAAGGTTTTACTATTCATTTGGAGCCAGGCCTATTAGAGGTACATCATCAATTGGCAGGCACAGATGTTCACAGAGCCATGCTCTTCAACCGCTTATTGGCCAATCCAGACATCAAAGCCATTTGGTGTGCAAGAGGCGGATATGGTTGCGCCAGAATGGTAGATGGCATTGATTGGCAATTGCTCAAACAACAACCAAAATGGATAGCAGGCTTTAGTGATGTAACAGTGCTATTGAACCATGCCATGCAAGCAAGTGGGGTGGCTACTATGCACAGCTCTATGCCTGTATTCATGCACAACAAAACAGGCCAAGATATACTGGATGTGCAAATGGCATTTCAATCATTAGCTTCTGCGCTCAAGGGTAATATCCAAGCGATTCCATGTAATGCCACCAACCACATTAACCTCAAAGATTTTTCAGGGCCAATAGTCGGCGGTAATTTATCTGTTTTGTATAGCATAATGGGGTCAAGTTCTGAACTCGATTGGAGCAATACCATACTATTTATTGAAGACCTCGATGAATACTATTACCACATTGATCGCATGCTATTAGCCCTTAAACGCGCTGGCAAACTCAAGGGTCTAAAAGCTTTGTTGGTGGGCAGTTTCATCCAAATGCACGACCATACTATTCCTTTTGGCTACAATGTGCACGACATCATTGCCGAGCATTGTTCGGCCTATCAATATCCCATTGTTTTTGATGTCAACGTAGGCCATCATTTGCAGAATCTTTGTTTGCCATTTGGCCTGAATGCAGAATTTAAAAACGGAATCCTTACATTTGTACAAGTTTGAAACTGGTCATTAAACAATTAACGAAGTTTGTCATCATTGGCATATCTGCTGTTATGGTGGATTTGGTGGTGTATTACATCTGTTCTGATGTATTAGGCTTAAACATTGACCTCGCCAAAGGCATAGGCTTCTTAATCGGCACGGTTTATACTTACTACTTAAACAAACGCTGGACATGGAAATACACTGAACGCAGTAACCATGGCATGATTTTAAAATTCGCTATGGTGTACTTGGTGTCTTTGGTGTTTAATATTTTAATCAATAAATACGGCTTGTTATGGTGCCCTGCATTTGAAGTCAATTTCAACATTACGACCTTGGCCGATGCCCATGTCAACAATATCATAACGTTTAAAGGGCATAAGTTTGTAGCCTTCTTTTTTGCGACATTAGTTAGCGCATTCATTAATTTTTTAGGACAAAAATATTTGGTGTTCAAAACCTCTCAATTAGATCCTAAAGACGACACCAACATAGAAGTTTCTGAGGCCTAATCTGAAAACCACATCAGTCATATTGTTATTGGGCGGCAATCAAGGCAATGTTAAAGCCACCATTGCTAAAGCTATGGCCATGATAGAAAGCCAACTTGGCCCATTAAGCAAGACCTCCAAATGGTACAGTACTCAAGCTTGGGGGCCCGTTCAACAACCTGATTTCATCAATATAGCGGTGGCTATTCACACCAGTTTGCCCGCCAGTTTGGCCATGTTAAAGCTATTGGAAATCGAGCGGCATTTGGGCAGAAAACGCGATGTGCCATATGGTCCTAGAACCATAGACATAGACATGCTGTATTACGGGCAAAAGAAATGTCACTGCAAGGTGCTCACGGTGCCTCATCCCCACATCAGTAAAAGACGCTTTGTTTTACAGCCTTGTTTAGACATTATTCCCAATTGGACTGACCCTATTCATAAAGTCAGCATTAAAACCTTATTCAAGCAATGTCAGGATCCTTTAACGGTTAAAGCATGCTAATACAAACGCCCTTATATTGCGCCGGTCCTATCCAAACGTTTTTGCCTTTACTCGGGCATGATCAATGGCATGTTATTCAAGAGCCTGCAGAAAGTGCTAATCCCTTTAGGAATAAACTTCAAATTGTAGACAAACAAGGTATCAAAACCTTTACCATTCCACTAAAAGCTTCAAGCAGAGCATTGCCTTATGAGTGGCATGAAATGGCCTATCAAGAACGTTGGCAACACCAATTGTTTAATGCCTTGCAAACAGCCTATGGTAAAGCCCCGTTTTGGGAACACTATTCACCAGCCTTTAAAACCATCATTTTAGAATACAGTTCGCCGTATTTATGGCAGTTCAATATGGCCCTTTTAAATGCTACCTTAAAAGCCTTGAAATGGCCAGTTGAAATAGTAAGCATTCAAACAGATGCTTTGCCTTCTGTTCCCCCTGCCCACAGTTTGCCCTACTATCAAGTCTTTGCCAATGAAATTGGGTTTTATCCGGGCTTATCCATTTTAGATTTACTCTTTAATGAGGGTATAAATGCGCTAGATGTGCTTTGGGCCATGAAAAATAATGCTCAGACAATCAAGTACTTAAGATAATTTTTAAAGGCATCCTCTCTTTTTTTGGGGGCTAGCCTAATTAGGGTTGTATTAAGTGGTATGAAAGAACAATTGCAAGCCAACTTGTTTACCAAGTTCATCACTGGCATGTGCACCTCTGAAGAAGAAGCCTTTCTTAAAAAATGGTTGAAGAGCAATCCAGCTAATCAACTATTCTTAGGCTTTGTTCAACAAAATATTCCTCAAAACCTTCAAACTAAGTAAACTTGTCAGAAAAGCCGTCTATACCGCCTTTTTTATTGAGGCCTGAAAATGGTATCGTCCATGATCAGCATGACCAAGCTTTGCTCGAACAAATCCTCTCAGAAGCAGATGCTTTTGACTACCCCAATAGCCAATCTGATCAGCAATGGACAACATTGTCTGCTCAAATCAGTCCGCTTAAATTGGTGCACAGATCACCTAAGCGCTTGGCCATGTTCCGTTGGGTTGCAGCCGCAGTAGTTGTTATCACGGTTGCTTTCGGCACCTTAATCTATCAATCTATTGGTCAGTCTGAGACCTTGGTCTTACACACAGAGAATCAAACCTCTAATAGCCGTTTAACAGATGGCAGTCAATTACAACTTAATAGCCACACTGTGCTCGAGGTACAAGCCATGACTCAGCGCTCTAGAGTTGTATACCTCAAACAAGGTGAAGTCTTTTGTAAAGTTGCTCATGCAGATGCCCCATTCAAATTGGTGACTGATAAAGGCATCATAACCGTTTTAGGCACTGAATTCAATGTTTGTCATGAGCCCAATGCCCCTTTCTCAATTTTCTTAAAAAAGGGCAGCATACAATTTGAAACTGGTCAACAGCAAGTCACGCTAAAACCAGGCGATTATTTATGTGAAACCCAAAAAGGCCAAATGCAATTGACCCACATTCAAGACAACAGAGCCACTGCATGGGTAGAGGGTGCGCTCAATTTCCAACAAACCCAACTCAGCGAAATCATCAAAGTTCTTGAAGCGCATTACAATAAATCGTTTGTATATGACAAGCAATTAGCCAATGAAAAAGTGACCATCACCATAAAAGGTTTAAATGCTCAAGAAGCAGCTCAATTGCTGAGCAAAACCATTGGTCATAAAGTTCAAGTGGCTGAGTAAGGCCTAGCATAATAATTCGCAAAAATTCAATTAAATTGCCCTTGTGTTTAGGGGGTTGTTTTTATGTTGCTTTTGTTTAG
>JAURIG010000117.1 GCA_030832905.1 Bacteroidota bacterium | reverse complement strand
GGCCGCTTTTACACGTTCGTAAAATGGATTTTTAATTAAACGCACAGGGGTCAATTGCTTTAAAGACAATTCAGTATCGCCATCGTTTAGTTCTGTGATTTTTTGCTTAAAATCTTGGTGAGCACTGCTCTCTACACTGGCTGCAAATAAGCTGCCAATTTGAACGCCCTCTGCGCCCAAAGCCATACAAGCTGCAATGGCTTGTCCACTGCCAATACCACCCGCGGCAATAATGGGCAACTGGCAAACAGCTTTCACCATAGGAATCAAACACAAGGTAGTGGTTTCTTCACGGCCATTATGACCACCCGCTTCAAAGCCTTCTGCAACAATCGCATCAACACCTGCCTCTGCACATTTAGCGGCAAATTTGGTATTGGCAACCACGTGCACAACTGTTATGCCATGGGCTTTTAAATGTTGGGTCCAAGTTTTAGGATTGCCCGCACTGGTAAACACAATTTTAACGCCCTCCTCAATAATGATGGCCATGTGTTGTTCGATGTCTGGGTACAACAAGGGCACGTTCACAGCAAAAGGTTTGTTTGTATGCGCTTTGCATTTTTGTATGTGTTCTCTGAGTACCTGAGGGTACATACTGCCGGCTCCAATAATGCCCAAGCCACCAGCGTTTGAAACCGCTGCCGCTAAGCGCCATCCACTGCACCAAATCATTCCTGCTTGAATAATCGGATACTGAATATTAAATAATTGGGTAATTCTGTTTGGCGTCATGGTCATGCAAATTTAACGTTTTTTTAGGCTTTGTGCGATTCAAATTCAAAGCAGTTCAAATGTAAACATATCAATATAATTTTGTAGGTTTGCAACAAGAATAACTACTTATCATGAGTCATACAAACTATTTAGAGACCAATAAAGACCGTTTTTTAAACGAGCTTTTAGAATTGTTAAGAATCCCATCTGTAAGTGCAGATAGCAAATACGCTGATGATGTTAAAAGAACGGCAGAATTTGTTGCTGAGAAATTAAAGGCAGCCGGTGCAGATCAGGTTGAAGTTTGTGCAACTGCAGGGCATCCGATTGTGTATGGCGAAAAAATGATTGATCCAAGTTTGCCAACCATATTGGTGTATGGTCACTACGATGTTCAACCAGCAGATCCTGTTGAGTTGTGGCATTCACCACCATTCGAGCCAGTGATCAAACAAACTGAAGAACATCCTGAAGGTGCAATATACGCCAGAGGAGCTTGCGATGATAAAGGTCAAATGTACATGCACGTAAAAGCCTTTGAAAGCATGATGCAAACCAATACTTTGGCTTGTAACGTAAAATTCATGATTGAAGGTGAAGAGGAAGTTGGTTCAGCCAATTTAGGGACTTTTATCAAGGCCAATAAAGCCAAATTAAAAGCAGACGTGGTATTGGTAAGTGATACCAGTATTATTGCAAACGATACGCCAAGTATAGACGTTGGATTGAGAGGCTTAGCCTATATGGAAGTTGAATTGGTTGGTCCTAACAGAGACTTACACAGTGGTGTATACGGTGGTGCAGTGGCAAATCCTGCAACGATATTGTGTCAGATGATTGCTTCATTGCACGATGAGAACAACCACATTACCATACCAGGTTTTTATGATGATGTTTTGATTGTGTCTGATGCAGACAGAGCTGAAATGGCAAAAGCGCCTTTTAACTTAGAGGCTTATAAAAAAGATTTGGCCATTGATGATGTGTGGGGAGAAGCCGGTTATTCAACCGTTGAACGCACCAGCATTCGTCCTACATTAGAAGTGAATGGTATTTGGGGTGGTTATATTGGCGAAGGTTCTAAAACTGTATTGCCAAGTAAAGCCAATGCTAAAATCAGCATGCGTTTAGTGCCTGGTCAAAATTCTCATAAGATCTCTGAATTGTTCCAAAAACATTTTGAATCAATAGCACCTGCTAGTGTTAAAGTGAAAGTTACCCCTCACCACGGTGGTGAGCCAGTGTTAACCCCAACTGATAGCTTGGAATTTTTAGCCGCCTCTAAAGCAATGGAGACTACTTATGGTAAAAAGCCAATCCCAACCAGAGGTGGTGGCAGTATTCCAATCATTGCTTTGTTTGAAGCAGAATTGGGCATCAAATCTATGCTAATGGGTTTTGGTTTAGACAGCGATGCCTTGCATTCACCTAACGAAAAATATGGTTTGTTCAATTACTATAAAGGCATTGAAACCATTCCATACTTCTTTAAATATTACGCTGAACTTAAGCAATAATTTTAGCCATCTTCATGCGCTATTTATTGGAATTGGCATATAACGGTAGTAACTACCAGGGTTGGCAAATTCAGCCCAATGGCAGCACTGTCCAAGAATTGCTCAATAATGCCATTTCAGTGATTACGCGTCAGAGTGTAGATACCGTTGGCTGTGGCAGAACAGATACCGGCGTGCATGCCAAACAATACTTTGCGCACTTTGATGTGCAAGACCCTCTGCCTTCTAATTTCTTGAGAAGTTTAAATGGCATACTGCCTGCTGATATTGCTGTATACGATGTGCAATTGGTGAGCAATGAGTTCAATGCGCGTTTTGATGCCATTGCCAGAACATACGAATACCATATTGTTTTTGAGAAAGATCCTTTTACTCAACTCTTAGCTGTAAGATGGTTTCAACCTTTGGATGTGGAGGCTATGAATGCCGCCTGTGATTACCTCATAGGTACTCATGATTTTGCTTGTTTTAGCAAGGTCAATACCGATGTCAAACACTTTATGTGTGATGTTAAATCTGCGCGTTGGTATACCGAGCATGGCTTGTTGAAATTCGAAGTAACCGCCAACCGTTTTTTACGCAATATGGTAAGGGCTATGGTGGGGACTTTGATTCAAGTGGGAGAGGGTAAAATTGATTTACAACAATTCAAAAATATTATTGACAGCAAAGACAGATGCAAGGCAGGCCAATCTGTGCCGGCCCATGGTTTGTACTTAGTCAGTATTGAATATTAATATGTCTGTGTTTAAATGGATACTTTGGCCATTCAGTGCCTTGTATGGTTGCCTCACTTGGTTGCGCAATTTAGCTTTTGATTGGGGCCTAAGACCTTCGTATCAATCCAAACTTAAAACCATTTGCATAGGCAATTTACAAGTAGGTGGTTCTGGAAAAACCCCAATGACAGCCTATCTGTTTTGGTTGTATGCCTCACAATACAGCATAGCTGTTTTGTCAAGAGGCTATGGTCGTAAAAGCAAGGGCTTAATAGCGGCCACAGAACTTAGTACTGCAGACGATATTGGCGATGAGCCTCTGTGGTACCATCAAACATTGCCGGGGGCAAAAGTGGTGGTGAGTGAAAAGCGCAAAAAGGGTTTGAAATACATTGAAAATCGCACGCATTCTGAATTGGTTTTATTAGACGATGCCCTTCAACACCGCAAAGTGACTTGCCATGCTAATTTACTACTGACCGATTATCAATTATTGTATACCCAAGACCACGTTATGCCTATGGGCAGATTGAGAGAAGGGCGCACCGGTGCCAAACGTGCTCAGATCATTGTGGTAAGCAAATGCCCAGAAGACTTAAGCCCTGAAAGCGCTCAAGCCATAGTTAAACAATTAAAGCCTTTGCCGCAACAGCAAGTCTTCTTTACCAGTTTAAGTTTGGGCAATCCTAAAAAACTAAAAGGGGCTTTGTCTTTAGATAAGCGCCCTTACCAAGCGGTATTGGCCTTAAGTGGATTGGCCAATCCCAAATCCTTTCATGCTTTGTGTCAAAGATTCTCTTCAAACATTCAATACAAAACATTTGAAGACCATCATACCTATACCGTTGCAGAGCTCGATGCCCTGTTCAAAGGCTTGCCAGACAATACCATAGTATTGTGCACCGAAAAAGACGCGGTAAAACTTAAAGAACAACATTTGTTAGCATGTATTCCAGAGAATACCGTTTATGTATTGCCTGTTTTTGTGAATTGTTTATTTGGTCAAGAAACTCAACTTAAAGCCGCCATTGACACATGCTTAAACGCTTAAATCTTTCAGCTTCAAAAAGCTATTATTTTTTGCTGCTGGTATTGGGCTTTTGGTTGCTGAGTATTAAGCAAAGGCAACACGGTGGCATTGATGATTTAGACGTGTTTTTCAATGCAGGTAAACGTTTGTTACAGCAAGAAGACATTTATGGCCCACCTCATTTTTACAATTTAAAATATTTTTACAGTGTATTGTTTGCCAGTCTCATGGCCAGTGCTCAAGGCCTAGGCATAGCAGTTGTTAAATGGCTATGGTTCATTATCAATGCCGGTTTGCTTATAAGAGTATTGCTCATTTTGAAGCAAGAAGTGTTTAAAGACGACTCCAAACAAGCTTGGTATTTATTGCTTTTGAGTGTCATGATGGTGAAAATTATCATGGCTAATTTTACCTATAATCAAATTACCATTTGGATGTTATGGCTCATGCTAGAAGCTTACCGTTGTT
>JAURIG010000116.1 GCA_030832905.1 Bacteroidota bacterium | reverse complement strand
TGGCAACTGAATTAAAATTCGCGCCGAGATCTGTGTAATGTAAGAATGCGTCTCTCTCGTGGCCAACATCTAAAAATGCGGCATTGAGATTTGGCATGATTTTTTTGACTTTAGCCAAATAAACGTCACCGATCTGGAACGAAGAAACGGCGTTCTCCTGATGGAGTTCAGTGAGTTGTTTGTTGAATAATAAGGCTACATCTATGCCATTTGAGTTGCGGTCAATGACAAGCTCATTCACAATAGTAAAAGATTAAAAGATGAATTACTTCTTCTTATGACGATTTTTTCTCAATCTTTTTTTGCGTTTGTGAGTAGCAATTTTGTGTCTTTTTCTTTTCTTTCCGCTTGGCATAATAATGTCTTTATATAATGGTTTAATTAATGTTTTGGCTTTTTTCGAGCCAAACTTTTGCTTCTTTTTGGTTCCCTAATCGCTCATACATTTGACTTAATTCCAAGTAATATTCGCGATTTTGGGGTTGCAAATATACTAATTTTTTAAATCTTTCAATAGCTTTTTCTAATTGATTAGAAGCTTGGGCTAATTTTCCTAAGTAATACAGTCCATCAATGTGGTTAGAATCAACTGCAACCACTTCTCTAAGTAGTAAAGCCGGACGCATAAGGTCTGCAGTATTTTTAGGTGGTTCCTGGTTATTGATGTTGTAAATGCTAACAGCCAAATCCACTTTTGCATTTAAATTGTTGGGCTCAATGCTCAAGCATTGTTCTAAATTGGTTTTAGCTTTTTTGAATAAGAGACTTAAATGCTCACCCTTTTCTGTTTCCATCAAAAAGTAGCGTGCGGCTGTGTGGTAACGCCAAGCATTGTTGTTGATTTTAGCTACGCGCTCACTTAGAACAGCTGCGTAAAGGTATTGCTGCATGGTATCCAATAAAGTAATAGATAGGGCAATACGCTGGGTATCATTAGAACTTAAGATATCAGGTTTAACAACTGTTGTGCTGCTCCCCAAATTGTTTAAAATGGATTCAAAAGCTTTCTCATTTTGAGCAGTCATGGCCTCAGATCTTTCTTTGTTCAAAGCTTCAAAATCAATTTGAGCTTCAGATCTGTGCAAACCAAAATAGGTGAGTAGGGCAGTTACAATAAAAAAAGCAATCAATAAGATTGCTTTTAATGGGTTCAGCTTCATGCGGCGAAATTAATATTCTTTTTCTTCTTTTTTAGGAACAAAATCAGAAGGAATGCTTGTTTTTACTTTTTCGACAAATACTTTTGCAGGCTTAAATTTTGGAATGAAGTGCTCATCAATCACCAAAGCAGTATTCTTAGAAATATTTCTGGCTACCTTTTTAGCTCTTTTTTTAAGGATAAAACTGCCAAAGCCTCTGAAATAAATGTTTTCACCTTGTGACATGTTGTTTTTCATGACTTTGAAGAAGGATTCCATAGTCTCAGTAACAATGACTTTGTCAATGCCTGTTTTTTCGGAAATTTCACTAATAATTTCTGCTTTTGTCATAAGGAATGGTAGTTATTATTTCAATAATCTTGATGTTTGTATTACAAATCTATGGAAAATGTTTTAGAAATAATCGCTTGGTATAAAAATAATTTCAGGGATTTGCCTTGGAGGAATACTAAAGACCCTTATAAAATATGGCTTTCAGAGATCATTTTGCAGCAAACTCAGGTGGTTCAAGGTCTGGGGTATTATGAACGTTTTGTCTCGCAATATCCTGATATTCAGTCGTTAGCGTCTGCAGACCAAGAGTCTGTTTTGAAGTTGTGGCAAGGCTTGGGCTATTACTCACGAGCACGAAATTTGCACAAAACAGCTCAAATAATTGTAAATCAATACGATGGAAAATTTCCTGACCAATACCAAGCTGTACTCAAATTGCCAGGCATTGGGCCTTACACGGCGGCTGCAATTATGTCTTTTGCATTTGATCAAGCTTATCCTTGTTTAGATGGCAATGTGTATAGGGTTTTGTCTAGATTATACGGAATTAAATCGCCAATAGACGATAATAAAAGTCGGCCAGAGTTTATGGCCATTTTAGAGGCTTGGGTTCAAGGCCAACAGCCTAGCTTGTTCAACAATGCCATCATGGAATTTGGGGCCATGTTATGTAAACCAGATGCCCCCAAATGTTCGGAATGTCCGGTCTCATTCAATTGCAAAGCCTTAAAAATGAAGGCGGTTCAAAATTTTCCAGTCAAGGCAAAAACCATTAAGAAACGCCAACGCTTCTTCAATTATTGCTTGATACAACAAAACGGACAAATAGCCATTCGCAAACGCCAAGAAAAAGATATTTGGCAGCATTTATACGAGCTGCCTTTGTTGGAATCCAAGCAATTGATGTCTGCCAATGGTATTCATAAAGAGATAGATAATATATTGTTTAATCGTGTAAATAAAATTGAATATTTATCTGAGGCCAAACATGTGTTAACCCATCAAACCATTCAAGCTCAATTTTGGGCTGTAGAGGCTGAAGGTCTGATAAGTTTTAAAGCATCAGATGTGATTTGGGTGCCAATTTCACAGATTCAAAACTATCCGGTATCTGTTTTAATCGAGAATTTTTTAGTATGTTTGTAACAAGCAATTATTTTTTGATATGGTCAACAAGGTTTTTCTATTAGGTAGGTTGGGCAAAGATCCTGAAGTTCGCTATTTAGACAATAACCGCGCAGTAGCTAATTTTACCATTGCTACAAACGAAGTGTTTATTGATAAATCAGGTAATAAAGTTGAACAAACGGATTGGCACAACATTGAAATGTGGGATGCCTTGGCCAGAAATGCAGAAAAAGTGCTTAAAAAAGGTCGTACAGTGTTTATTGAAGGCAAAATCAAAAACGAAACTTGGACTGATAAAGATGGTAATAAAAGAAGTGCTGTGAGAATCAGAGCTTTACAATTTCAAGTAGTGGCTTCTCCTAATTCTGAAAACCCATCTAACACAGACAACAGATCAACGCCTCCTATTGATGATGCCCCAATGGATTTACAAGCTGACGATCTGCCTTTTTAAATAATAGTTTTAATTTAAATGGACGACCCTTATCCTTCGACACCGCTTAGCATATTAGGTATTTTTAATCCTGAATTAGCTAGTCTTTCTTATTGGTATCTATACGGTACATTGTTTTTTTTAATCCTTTTAGTATTCTGTTCTAGCTTGTTTTCTGCTTCAGAAAATGCCTTATTTTCTTTGAATGCAAAAGAGAAAGAAGATATGAAGGCACTTGATTCAGCCTCTGGAAATGCGGTACTTAAATTGTTAAGTCAACCTAAAAAGTTATTGGCTACCATTTTAGTAGGGAATAATTTTGTGAATGTCACTTTTGTAATTGTCAGTTCTGTATGGATGGAAAGTATACTCAATAAAGACATACATCCTTATATAGACTTTGCTATTAAAGTGATTTTGGTTTCTTTAGTTTTATTGTTGTTTGGAGAAGTGGTTCCAAAGGTTTATGCCAGTCGCAACAATGTGCGCATTTCCAAAATGATTGCTTTGCCTTTGTTGTTTTGTCAAAAAGCATTCTCCTTTTTGGTGATTCCAATGGTAAAGTTCACGACCATAATAGATAAAAAAGTAAAGGTGCATGAACATACTGTGTCTGCAGATGAACTCACCCATGCCATTGATATCACTACGGACGCTCATACAGGTCAACAAGAAAAAGCCATTTTAAAAGGCATAGTCAATTTCGGTAGTAAAACTGTCAGACAAATCATGAAAGGTCGAATTGATGTTGCGGCGATTGAAGTCCACAGCAATTTTCACGAAATGATGGGTAAAGTGAATGAACTCGGTTATTCAAGGTTCCCTGTGTATGACGATACTTTTGATAACATTGTTGGTGTGCTCTACATTAAAGAAATTTTACCTCACTTAAATGAGTCATCAAATTTTAAATGGAAATCCTTATTGAAACCTGCTTTGTTTGTTCCAGAAAATAAACGCATTGATTTGTTGCTGAGTGAATTCCAAGAACAGAGAATGCACATGGCCATAGTGGTTGATGAATACGGCGGTAAGTTGGGCATTGTGACCATGGAAGATATTCTCGAGGAAATCTTCGGAGAGATCAATGATGAGTTTGATGAAGAGCCTTTGTCATACAGTAAAATTGATGATAGCCAATACATCATTGAAGGCAAAATGCTGATCAATGATTTTTGTAAAATCACTCAAACTGAGGATGATTTTTTTGATCAAGTAAAAGGGGAAGCGGAGTCAATGGCGGGAATGTTATTGGAATTAAATGGCAAGATTCCATTCAGAAATGAAACCATTCATTACAAACACTTTGCCTTTACCATTGAATCTGTTGACAATAGACGCATTAAGCGCATTAAAGTAGTGATTTCATGAAGGCAATAAAGGCATTTTTCATAACAGTTCTATTGTTGTCATGTGGAGGGAATGATTATACCCCCAAGCCACATGCTTATCCGAGGGTGTATTATCCTCAGAAACAATATCAATTGTTTGATAGCATTGCACCATACTCATTCCTTAT
>JAURIG010000115.1 GCA_030832905.1 Bacteroidota bacterium | reverse complement strand
TTTGCAGACCGAAAAAGCCTTCGCTCGCGTTATAGGTCTCCAAATACTTCATGTTTGGATTAGCAATGAGCTTTTTAAATTTTTCTGTATAGGGCGTAAAACTAACACCTCCGTGAATGTACAATTGCAAATTGGGCCATACGTCTGATACATTATCGACGCCTTTCATAGCCATTAATTTTTCAAGTAAAACGATGGTCCAAGTGGGCACGCCAGAAATACTGGTTACATTTTCTTGAATGACTTGCTCAGCCATCTTTTCAATTTTCAATTCCCAATCGTCCATTAGGGCTATAGACAAATCAGGGGTTTTGAGCAAATTGGCCCATACTGGCATGTTGTTCATTAAGACCGCACTTAAGTCGCCATAAAAGGTATGGTCATTAAGGGTATTGATTTTATGACTGCCCCCTATGAGCAAACCTTTGCCATCAAATACAGTGGTATCTGCTACGTTTAAACAGTAGTAGGTTAAGACATCTTTACCGGCTTGAAAATGGCATTCATCAAGGGTTTCAAAACTGACTGGTATGAATTTGCTTTTGTCATTGGTGGTGCCACTGCTTTTGGCAAACCATATGATTTCGCCTGGCCACAAAACATTCACCTCGCCTTTCATAACTTTTTCTATGTAAGGTTTTAGGCTGTCGTAATCTTGAACAGGTACCCTTTGTTTAAAATCTGAATAGGATTTTATAGATCGGTAATCGAATTGTTTGCCCCACTCTGTGTCTTTGGCATCATCAATCAAACGCTTAAGCACCTTGTGCTGAGTTTCAGCCGCATGCTTCAGCCCATGTTCAATACTCAACATGCGTTTCCTAAAATACCAACCCATCATTGAACTCAATACTGCCATGGTTAATTGCTTCTGCTAGCGCGTAGCAAAAATAAAGAAATTATGGTATGATTGGTAGTGGCTTTCAATTAGCTTTGGACATTCCTATAATCTTTATAAATGCAACTAAAAGACTGATGCTAAAATGATGAGTTTTACGAATAGCTTTAGTGATTGCGCCTGATACACCTCCCCTCCCGAAATTTATTTTTTTTATTTAGAGCAAAATAATATCTTTGCAGCCCTGAATTTTAAAGGGCGCAGATGCCTTTGATGATTCAAGCGGATGTGGCGTAATTGGTAGCCGTGCCAGACTTAGGATCTGGTGCCGAAAGGCGTGGGGGTTCGAGTCCCTTCATCCGCACAAACAATGTCAAAGATACTTCGAGCCTTTAACGAGGCTCTTTGTATTATATAAATACTGTAAAAAAACCCATCAAAAATGGAAGTAAACTTCAATAAAATCGACGATCTAAACGCCACCTTAATTGTTAAAATGGTAAAAGAAGACTACGCGCCTTCAGTTGAAAAAGAACTTAAAAAACACCAAAAACAAGCTGTATTGAAAGGCTTTAGACCTGGCACCGCGCCTATGTCAATGATTAAAAATCTTTATGGCAAAAGCATATTGGCAGACGAAATTAACCGTTTGGCCAGCAAAGGTCTATACGACTACTTACAAGACAACAAAATCGACATCATTGCACAACCATTGCCTAGTGAGCGTGAAACTTCAGACATCGACATTGAAAATGGCGAAAACTTCACCTTTGCTTTTGATTTAGGTTTAGCGCCTCAATTTGACTTTAACATCAGTGCTAAAGACAAAATGGACAAATACATTATCACAGTTGACGACAGCGAAGTCGATAAAGAAATTGAATCATTGGCTAAGCGTTATGGCAACTTAGACTCAGTAGATAAAGCTGAAGAAAAAGACATCATCTACGCTCAAGTAAGTGAATTAAACGCCAATGGCGAAGTGCTTGAAGGCGGCGTTGCTAATAAAGACATCTCATTAACTGCTGAGTTGATTCAAGATGACAGCACTAAAAAAGCGCTAGTAGGTTGTGCTAAAGACGCCAAGTTAACCCTTGACATCAACAAAGTATTCAACGACAACAAAGCCATGGTAGCCAGCACACTTGGTATTAGCCAAGAAGCTGCTGCTGATTTAAACCCTAACTTCAGCGTCATCATCACTGACATCAAACGTCAAATGCCTGCTGCAGTTGATCAAACTTTATTTGATAAAGTAATGGGCGAAGGCGCAGTGGCTGACCTTGACGCATTCAAACAAAAAATCAAAGAAAATTTAGAAACTTATTACCAATCAGAAAGCGACCAACAAGTTGAGCACATGATCACTCACCTATTGGCAGATAAGCACAATGTGCCATTGCCTGACGCCTTCTTAAAACGCTGGTTAATGAACAATAAAGAAGAGCACTACAATGCTGAAAACATTGACGACCGATACATCAACGAATCAAAAGTATTGAAAGACATTTTGATCCGTGAAAAAGCTGCCGCTCAATTCAATATCAGCATTGAAAAGCAAGACATCGAAGACGCTTCTATGGGCTATACCCTATCATTGTTCAGAAACTACGGCTTGCAAAATCCTGACTTCGAATTCGTGAAAAAATTCAGCGACGACAGTCTTAAAAAGCGCGATTATGTTGAACAAATGAACGACATCGCCATCCGCAGAAAAGTATACAACCAGGTTAAGACCATTGTTACTTTCAACGAAAAGCAAGTAAGCATAGACGAGTTCTACAAAATGATTGAAGAACACAATCACCAACACCAACACTAAGCTATCCAAACAATTCAGGTATTGAATTGTTATTCATGATACTCAAAGGCGCAAATATTAATTTGTGCCTTTTTGTCTTAAAAAGTACATTTGTATAAACTTTGTAAATTAAACCAGTATGAACCACGGAGATGAATTTAAAAAATATGCTACTAAGCATTTAGGCTTAAACAGCTTGATGGTAGACCGCTACATTAACAGCGCCACGCCATCCGTAATCACCAATCTTACACCAAACATTATTGAAGAACGCCCTCTTAACATTGCGGCTATGGATATTTTCTCAAGATTGATGATGGACAGAATCATCTTTTTGGGTGTGCCAATCAACGACGAAGTGGCCAATATCGTAATGGGTCAATTGCTATTTTTAGAAAGTTCAAACCCAAACCGCGACATTCAAATTTATATTAACAGTCCTGGTGGCAGTGTATATGCTGGTTTAGGCATTTACGACACCATGCAATACATTCCATCTGATGTTAGCACCATCTGTACAGGTATGGCTGCAAGTATGGCTGCTGTGTTAATGTGCGCCGGTGAAAAAGGCAAAAGAACTGCCTTAAAGCACAGCCGTATCATGATTCACCAACCATTGGGCGGTGTTCAAGGTCAAGCAACAGAAATTGAAATCACTTACCGTGAAATTTCAAAATTGAAGAAAGAATTATACGACATCATTTCACTTCACAGTGGTCAACCATTTGAAAAAGTTGAAAAAGACAGCGACAGAGACTACTGGATGACCTCAGAAGAAGCCAAAGCCTATGGCATGGTTGATGAAGTGCTTGTTAGAAGCAAAGACGCTAAATAATGGCAAGTAAAAAAACCGGTTCATTTTGTTCGTTTTGTGGGAAACCAAAAGACGAAGCCACTATGCTCATCTCTGGCATTGAAGCCAATATTTGTGATGCTTGTGTTGAGCAAGCTTCTAAAATTGTAGATGTAGAAATTGGCACGCATCAAAAACAAAAGAAAAACACTCAAGCTGCAGCGCCCATCAAACTGCTTAAACCGCATGAAATCAAGGCGCATTTAGATGAGTATGTGATTGGTCAAGACCAAGCTAAAAAGGTGTTGTCTGTGGCCATTTACAACCACTACAAACGCATACTCAATCCGGCAGAAAAAGAAGACATAGAAATTGAAAAATCAAACGTCTTAATGGTGGGTGAGACCGGTACTGGCAAAACCCTTTTAGTCAGAACCCTTGCTAAAATACTCAACGTGCCATTTTGCATAGCAGATGCTACTGTTTTAACTGAAGCTGGTTATGTTGGCGAAGATGTTGAAAGTGTTATTTCAAGACTGTATCAAGCCAGTAACTACGATGCCACATCAACAGAAAAAGGCATAGTATATATTGATGAAATAGATAAGATTGCCCGCAAAGGCGATAACCCATCTATCAGCAGAGATGTGAGTGGCGAAGGCGTTCAACAAGGCTTATTAAAATTACTTGAAGGTACCATTGCCAACATTGCCCCTGAAGGTGGCAGAAAGCATCCTGATCAAAAGTTTGTTAAAATCGATACCAAGAACATATTGTTCATTTGTGGTGGCGCGTTCAATGGCATTGAGAAAATCATTGCCAAGCGTTTGAACACCTCTGCAATTGGTTTTTCTAGCAACAAGAAAACCAAAATTGCCGAAACAGAACTGTTCGAACAAATTGCCCCATCTGATTTAAAATCATTTGGTTTGATTCCAGAAATCATCGGTAGAATGCCAATGCTAACGTTTTTACAACCTTTGGATAGAAACGCCTTGCACAACATTTTACTCAAACCTAAAAACGCTTTACTCAAACAATACATTAAGCTATTGGCTTTAGAAGGCATTGAATTGGAATTTGATAAAAA
>JAURIG010000114.1 GCA_030832905.1 Bacteroidota bacterium | reverse complement strand
ACTTCAACAACACATCTTCTCCGGTTTGGTATTGCCCCGTTTTGGTCTTCTTGGCTTTTTCATCCAACTTCAATTTATCAAACAATATCTTCCCTAATTGCAAAGGCGACGCAATGTTGAATTGTTCGCCAGCTTGTTCATAAATCTTCTGTTCTATGGCTTGAATCTGCTTACCCAATTCCACGCTGTAATCTTGCAAAAAAGCTGCATCAATTCGAATACCAGCTCTTTCCATAGATGCCAATACTGGCACTAAAGGCAACTCAATCTCATTGAACACCTTACCCGCATTTTGAACTGCCAGATAGGGATCTAATACCATTTTTAATTGCAAGGTGATGTCTGCATCTTCTGCAGCATATTCTTTAAGGGCTTCAATATCAACATCAGACATTGACATTTGCCCCTTACCTTTTTTACCTATCAATGTTTCAATTGAAACGGGATTGTATTGCAAATAGGTTCTTGACAATTCATCCATATTATGACGTTTGTCTGGCTCAATTAAATAATGGGCCAACATGGTATCATAAAACGGTGCTTGAACTTTTACACCATATTGCTCTAAAATCTGTAAATCGTATTTGAGGTTTTGAGCCACTTTAATGGCGGTGGATTCAAACACTGACTTGAAAAACAAAACGTCTTCAGCATTGGCCACTGGCACATAAAAAGCTTTCCCTTTTTCCATAGAAAAGGCCAAACCAATGGCTTCTGCAGTCATTACATCTAAACCAGTAGTTTCTGTATCAAAACAAAATACCTTGCTATGTAATAATTGCTCTTTCAATTGGGCCTTTTGTTCAGGACTGGTCACCAATTCATACTGATGTGGCACCTCTTGTATGGTTTGATATTGAATATGATTTTCCTCAACGAGTTCAGGCGCTTCATCACCTTTTCCTGAAGGTTCTGCTGCAGCTGCTGGCTGATTGAACAAGTCAACTTGATTAGATGGTGCTTGAGCCGCTAAAGTCTTAGGGGTTGACTCTGACAATTCCTCTCCTAATACACGCTTGGTTAATTGTCTGAATTCTAATTCTTCAAACAATACTTTAATGGCCTCGCGATCAACCGCTTTGACTTCATAGTCCTCTAAGACATGATCTATAGGCACTCTAACGTTAATGGTCGCCAACTGTTTAGACAACAAACCTTGTTCTCGGAATTGAATCAAATTCTCTTGTTGCTTGCCCTTAAACTCATGGGTATGTTCTAAAATGTTTTCAAGGCTGCCATATTGCTTAATTAATTTCTTAGCTGTTTTTTCTCCCATACCTGGTATGCCAGGAATGTTGTCAGAAGCATCTCCCCATATAGCCAAAATATCAATTACCTGATGAATGTGATCAATCTCCCACTTGGCTTTAACCTCATTAACCCCCATTATTTCATAGGCATTGCCCATTCTTGCTGGCTTAAAAATAAACACGTGCTCATTCACCAACTGACCAAAATCTTTATCAGGGGTCATCATGTAAACTTGGCAATCTGCTGCGCCATCTCTGAGGGCAATGGTACCAATAATATCGTCAGCTTCATAACCCGGCAATGTGATAACAGGAATATTAAATGCCTCTAAAATTTGAAAAATGTATGGCAAACTCTTGCTTAAGTCTTCAGGCATTTCTTCACGATGCGCTTTGTATTGTTCGTAAACAATATGGCGTTCTGTTGGTTCAGCGGTATCAAACACGCAAGCCAAATGGGTTGGGTTCTGATTGCGAATTACATCCAACAAGGTGTTAACAAAGCCAAACATGGCTGAAGTATTCAAGCCCTTAGAAGAGATTCTAGGATTCTGACTGAAGGCGAAAAAAGCTCTGTAAACCAGGGCCATTCCGTCCAATAAAAACAATTTTTTCTGCGACATAAACTCCCTACGAAAATAGGCAAAACAATTCAACAGAAAAGGCATTTTGAAATGAATTGAAATAAATGGAAATTTGCAGGACATGAAAGCCTTGTACAAAGTTGGTGATCAAAAAACCTTTCAAAAAACAGTCGATGTTCAAGACATTGCTCAATTTGAAAGTGGAACTGTCCATAATGTATATGGCACCTTTGCACTTGGTCGAGACGCTGAATGGAGCAGCCGATTATTTGTATTAGACATGAAAGAGGCAGACGAAGAAGGCATTGGCACTTTTTTAAACATTGAACACCAATCACCAGCATTGATTGGTCAAACTGTTACCTTTACCGCTACCATCACCCTGCTCGAAAAAAACAGCATACACTGCAAAGTCATTGCTTCAGTTGACAATAGAGTAATTGCCAATTGCAGCACCGGACAAAAAATCATTAAGAAAGACAAATTAGAAAACTTGTTTCAGCAAATAGCCCATTCATGAGTTCAAAAGCCTTAATCATCAAAAATAAAAAAGCGCATTTTGAATACCATGTGGACTTCGAAGTGACTGCAGGCCTTCAATTAAAAGGCACTGAAGTTAAAAGCATTCGCGAGCACAATGTGAACATTAACGATGCTTATTGCCTTGTTGAAGCTGAGGAATTGTGGATCAAAAACATGCACATTGGCCCTTTCAAGCAAGCGAGTTTTAACCAACATGAACCTTTGCGCTCAAGAAAATTATTGATTACAAAACGTGAATTGAGAAAGATTCACAGCAAAGTAAAGGAGAAAGGGACTGCCATCTTCCCTATTCAATTATTTGAGAGTGAAAGGGGCTTAATCAAATTAAAAATTGGCATTGGCAAAGGCAAGAAATCATACGACAAGCGCAATGACCTTAAAACCAAAGACATTCAAAGAGAATTGTCTAAAATAGGCCTTTAATGCCAGCGTTTCCTGCGCATTTCACGTTTTGAAAACAAACCAATTTGCTTCACCTTGCGTTTAGACCTTTGGTCGGTTTCATAAATATTATTGGCCGCATCACAAGACTTTGCTTTACAAGCCACAGAGCCTGTCATTAAACACGCAACCCCTAAAACAACCATCCCTTTTATCAGACGCATAATGGCAAATATAATTTAAAATATTAATGGATAAGCATTAGTTTTGTTGAAGTAATTATGAGTCAAGCAGTATATGTGATTGATGCCGTTAGAACGGCAGTTGGTAAGTATGCCGGCAGTTTTGCTCAAGTTCGTCCTGACGACTTAGCCGCCCATGTTTTAAAAGCTTTAGTAGCACGAAATCCCAATATCCCATTCAATGAAACTGAAGAAGTGATTTTCGGGGCCGCCAACCAAGCTGGAGAAGACAATAGAAACGTAGCCAGAATGGCCTCATTGTTAGCGGGTCTACCAACCAGTGTTTCCGGCTATACTGTTAACAGACTTTGTGCTAGCGGACTTCAAGCCATAGCCAATGGCTATATGGAAATAATGGCTGGCAATGGAGATTTATTTATATGTGGCGGTGTTGAAAGCATGACCAGAGCCCCCTTTGTGATGGCTAAATCTGAAACTGCCTTTGGCAGAGCACCAGAAATTTTTGACACAACGATAGGCTGGCGTTTCACCAACCCAAGTTTATCGGCCTTATACCACCCTTACACAATGGGAGAAACCGCTGAAAATGTTGCTGAAAGATGGCAAATCAGCAGAGAAGCTCAAGATCAATTCGCCTTTGACTCTCAATCTAAATGGCAAAAAGCCCATGCTGTAAATCGTTTTAAAGATGAAATTGTAGCTTTTGAAATCCCTCAAAAAAAAGGTGACGCTATTATTTTTGACACTGATGAACAACCCCGATTAAGTACCATAGAAACCTTAGCCGGCCTGAAACCTGCTTTCAAAAAAGGTGGCAGCGTAACTGCAGGTAATTCAAGCAGTGTTAATGATGGTGCAAGTGCCTTAATATTAGCGTCTGAAGCATTTGTTAAAACCCATCAATTACAACCAATCGCCAGAATAGTTGCCAGTGCCGCCTCGGGAGTAGAACCGGCCGTTATGGGTATAGGGCCTGTTGAGGCTTGTCGCAAAGTATTAAAGCGTTCAGGTTTAAACTTAAATCAAATTGGCTTGGTCGAATTGAATGAAGCTTTTGCCTCTCAGAGCATTGCTTGTATTCAAGAATTAGGCTTAGACCCTAAGATAGTCAATGTGAATGGTGGCGCAATCGCCATTGGTCACCCATTGGGTTGTAGTGGCGCTCGTATCAGTACTAATCTTATACATGAAATGAACAAACGTCAAAACACACAATATGGCATTGCCACTATGTGTATTGGAGTTGGTCAAGGCATGGCGATTGTGTATGAACATCTTGGCTAATCAATTTTGGCATAATTTTTTCTAACTGTAATTAAGTTAATTTTTATATTTGCAAGCCTTTAAGCTATGAAACAATTGTGTCGCCTAATTTTAAGTTTGATGGTCATTTTGACCATGACTTTAGGCAATACTTTTGCCATTAGCTCAGCTCAGCCAGTTCATCACAATAAGGCATTCATTTTCAACAAACAGGAAACCAATACTATTGGGTTTTCAAGTTTGAGCAATAATGATAAGCCCTTAATTGAATGTGACAGCGAAGTTGAAGACGACTCAAACGAA
>JAURIG010000113.1 GCA_030832905.1 Bacteroidota bacterium | reverse complement strand
GGCCAAAACCACAGCGCCAACATTCTCACGGCTATAGGATTGGTTAACATAGTCATACATGGCCGCTATATTCGTGCGTTTGTCTTTAAACACTATGCTGTCTGAAGGCACAAGCTGTGAGCCTAAGTTTAAATATTCCACCTCGTAGTCATCGCCTAATGCCGCTTGGGCATTTTGCCATTCCTCAATAAAAGCTTTTGAAACTGGTGCTTGAGCATTGACTGATTCAGACACATCCATAACCATTAAGATCTTAGGTTTTTGTTCTGTGTTTAACCATTGCACTAAAACCGGGTTGAGTAAGAAAAAACACAAGAGACTCACCACCAAACATCTGATAGCCGCTAACAGTTTATGCCAAGGTTTCTTTAGGCTGCGCTTGTACAATAAGGCGCTGTAAGCAGCACCGCATAACAAACAAAACACAACAAACCACCAAGGGGTTGAAACCAAAATCTGCATGGCATACAAAGGTATAAGAAATGCTGCAAATTAGGAAGCATCTTGCAGCTTCAAAAGCGTTTGTCGTTCAAGGCTTGTTTTGGTCGAAGTCTTACTATAAGGCTAGGGGTTTAAGTTATTTTTGAGCATTAACCCACTGTATGTTTAACAGAATTTTACTTGCCAGCTGTTTCAGTTTACTCCTTAACACCGCTGCTTTTGCTCAAACAACTATGACTTTGCGCAATTGCATTGAGTATGCTTGGTTGAACAATTTAGATGTACGTCAAGCTACGCTCAACAAGGCTTCAGTTGATATTGATAAATCACAGAGTCGAACCAATATGTTGCCAAGCGTGAGTGCTAATGCCGGTCAAAACTATCAATTCGGAAGAAGCATTGACCGTTTTACCAACCAGTTCATTAACCAAACCATTCGCTCTAACAACATGAGTGTTAACGCCTCTATGTTATTGTTTGGCGGTCTTCAATTGCAAAATAATATAAAGCAAATGAATGCCAGCGCACTGGCCAGTCAGAGCAATATTGAACAAATTAAAAATCAAATAGCGCTTAACATTGCTAATGCCTTTTTGCAAGTTATTCAAGCAGAAGAGAACATACACATTGCAGAATTACAGATACAAGCTACCACTCAGCGTTTAAACAAAGCTCAAAAACAAGTGGATGCTGGTACTGCAGACCTTACCAATTTATTGGGTTTAAATGCGCAATTGGCCAACGAAGAATTGAATCTGATCAATATGCAGAATGCCAACAGTTCAGCCCTATTGAATTTAAGAACCCTCATGCAATGGCCTTTCGATCAAGCATTAGTGCTTGAAAAACCCATTATTAAAGACGAAGCCCTCAATGCCTCTCACACAGTTGATGCCATTTATCCTTTAGCCTTGGACCATTTGCCTCAAATTAAAATGGCAGAACAACAAGCTAAAGCTGCTAAATACCAACGCAAAGCTGCTCAAGGTTCTATGTTCCCGAGCATTTCTTTATTTGCCAGTTTAAGCACTGTGTATTCTCAAAGTGCTAAATTGTATTCTAACCCAAGAGTAACTGGTACACAATTAATCGGTTATACTCAAACCAGTCAAGAGGCGGTGTATCAACCAACATATGCATTCGATATTCAAACCAAAGCCTTTAGCAGTCAGCTTAAAGACAATATCGGACAAGGTGCAGGCTTGAGTTTTTCTTGGAATGTGTTTAACGGTTTACAAGTTCAACACAACATACAAAAAGCTAAAATCAATTCAGAAATCAGCGACTTAAACTTGCAACGCAACAAAAACAATTTGTTAAACGAAGTCAATACAGCAGTTAACAACTACAAAACGGCACAATACAGATACAATGCCCATCTAAAAAACACCGATGCTCAAAAAACCAATTTTGAATACATTCAAAAACGATTTGATGCTGGTATGACAGGCATGACCGAATTCACCCAAACCAAAAACAATTACTTACAAGCGCAATCCAACGCCATTCAAGCCAAATATGAATTGGTGTTTAGACATATCATTTTAAACTATTACAAAGGCGAACAAATTCATTTATAATCAAGTATGACCAAGAAAAAAAAGATCATTATAGCCGTTTCTGCTGCTGTTGTTTTACTCATCGCGTATAGCATTGCTAAAGGCCGAGGATCAAAAGACATTAAAGTAGCTGCTGAAACCACTGTTAAAAGAGATATTACCGAAGAAGTAACTGCAAGTGGTACTATATACCCAGAGAATGAAGTTAAAATCAGTCCGGACGTCTCTGGTGAAATCATAGACATGTATGTGCAAGAAGGCGATACGGTTAAACAAGGTCAACTCTTGGTAAGAATCAATCCTGATATTTATGAAACCCAATTAGAACAAGCTAAAGCGGGTTTAAATACTGCCAAGGCTAATACCGCCAATGTGCAGGCTCAATTAAATAGAACTAGAGCCAATGCAGAATTGCAGCGTAAGAACTTTGAAATGCAGAAAAAGTTATACGACGATAAGGTTATCAGTCAACAAGAATACAATACGGCTGAAGCCCAATATTTAATGTCTGTAGCTGAATTAAAAGCAGCTGAAAAACAATCTTTGGCCAGTGAGTTCAATACGCAATCGGTTGAAGCAGGCCTTAGTCAGGCAGGCAAAACTTACCGCAGAACAACTGTAATTGCCCCTACAAGTGGTGTTATAACTGGCTTGGTCTCTAAGAAAGGCGAACGTGTTGTTGGTACAGCCCAAATGGCTGGTACTGAAATGATGCGCATTTCTGATTTGAATAGAATGGAAGTGAGGGTAGATGTCAATGAAAATGATATCGTTAGAATTGATGTGGGCGATACAGCCAATATTGAAGTGGATGCCTACTTGGGTAAAACGTTTAAAGGCATAGTCACCCAAGTGGCTAACAGTGCTAAAGCCAATTTGAGTACCGGTACAGATCAGGTTACCAAATACGAAGTCAAGATCCTTATTTTGCCATCATCCTATGCGGAAGTAATGGCTGAAAACAACGGCAAAATGCCATTCAGACCAGGCATGAGTTCAACGGTTCATATCTTAACCAAAACCGTTAAACAAGTTTTGGCAGTCCCTGTGGCAAGTATTACCCTTAAAGACAAAGTCAACGCTGTAGACGAAAAAGAAGAAGTGGTTTTTGTAGTGAACAACAATGTAGTGATTAAACGCGCTATTACAACAGGTATACAAGATACCCGTTACATACAAATATTGTCTGGTTTAAAACCAGGCGATGTGGTTGTATCTGCGCCTTACGAAGCCATTAATTTAAAACTAATGGATGGACAAAAAGTTCAAGTGGTAGACAAAGAAAGTCTCTTTGTGCCTAAAGAATAATCAATGTTTAATCGCTTGGTTAAACCCTGATATTTGCTGAATGTTCTGAGGTAATTTCTTTAATTTGATATAGGTTAAAGAGTTGTTGCTTAATTGCGAAGCTGGCACATCATTTTTATTGGCATAATACAAATTACCGCTGTAATCTATTGCGATTAAGGCACTCAATTGATCAGGTTCAAAAGCAATATTGCCCACTTGCACATTGAATAAAGTATTAAAACGTTTGTCTATCATGAACAAGGCTTTTACATCAATTGGTAAGCCTGACTCATCTGTGTATTGAGCAATGATATTGGTGCTGAAGCTTGCTTCGCGGGTGTAAAGGACCCCAAAGGTGCCTAATTGATGCATTTTTATTTCAGTGAATGCATCTGCTTGCTTTTGACCTTTAGCTTTTGCAATGGCATTTTGTTTGTCGCTGATATAAGTCTTGAATTCAGAGAATCTGATTAGGTTATTTTGATTAAAAGCCTGCTCGCGTTTATACCTCAAAGCATTATATTGCTTATAGGCTTTCATGAATTTTAGTATTTGTTTTTTGTTGGCTTTGTCGTCGCTTACATCGCTAATAAAGGCTTTGATTTTACGGTAGCCATCATTGGTTTTAAGTACAATTTCACAGTAGTCTTTGCCTGCTAAGTACATCACCTTGACATCAAAATATTTGGTGTTTTTAATAAAGTTTTCTTGAAAGGCTTTCTTTTGTTCAGGGTCAATAACGGTATTGAAATTAATGGCTTTTAGCGCCTTCAATTCAGTAAAAATGCCTTGTTCGGTTTTGTCTAATAATTTAAAATATTGTCTTTCAATATTGCGCTCCTTAGGAATGACTTTTTGAATTTTGATATAGGTTTTACCCCTTTTGATTTTTACGCCTTTGAGATGACCATCTTGGTTAAATTCTTTGTTCCAAGTCCTATCCAAATCAACATATAAACCATTGCGTTTGTATACCATCTGACTGCTGATTTGAGCGTCGTTGAGCACAAAATGTTTGGCACTGTAAAAACGCTCGTTAAACAAAGTGGTATCAAACTGATACCTAGATTGAAGGTTTAAAGCATGTTGTATCTTGTAAAAGTCTAAAGGTTCAAAAGTAGAAGCAAATACCTGATTGTATAAGTCTAAGTCTTGCCATGAATTTGATTCGTAGTCAAAGAAGTAAGACTGAGCACTGTCTTTACTGCAAGGCATATCCACCTTAATTAAGTAACCATCTT
>JAURIG010000112.1 GCA_030832905.1 Bacteroidota bacterium | reverse complement strand
GATTTTGCAATGATTTGTAGAAAGCTTCAGCAGAGAGTTCGTAATCTATGGCTTTGCCTATATTTTTGAAATAGCCAATGGCCAACTGATCAGAAATTTGAGGTTTAATGTTATTTGTAGACGGAGTCCAAACATCCAGCGGCACAGAGGCTGCGGTATTGGAGATCAAATGTAGATACTGTGACATTCTATTGTAACTCAATTTCAAAGCATTGGATTTATTGACTTTGTAATTCGCTGAAAATCTTGGTTCCGGGACATTATAGGCTTGAATCATTTGGTGCTTTTTATATTCCACTCTTTCAACGATTTCTGCTCTTTGTCCTGCTATTGGGCGATTAAGCATCAAAGCAGAACCACTCCCTAAATAATTGAAATTAGACCATCTTAAGCCATATCTCAGGGTCATTTTGGAATTCACCTTCTGTTCATTTTCAAGATAAAAGGCATTTTCTAAGGCATATTTGTTAGGCAATCCGAATTGCACTACTTGACCTTGATCTCTTGAAACAGCATCGCCTGGTTTAAATATATAATAAGTGGTTACCAACCCAAATTGAAGGGTATTATTAGGCGTTACATAATATGTAAAATCAGGTTTGATGCTGTAATTGGTAATATTTGACTTCCATCTAAATGTGTTATCGCCCTCTCCAAATCCTAATTGGTAATTGTATTGGCTGTAGTAGGTTGTGAAGTTTGAAAATAGTTTTTTGGAGAACAAATGGTTCCAACGCAAAGTGGCGGTTTGATTGCCCCAATTGAATAAGGCACCTGGAACGCCGAATGCATCTTTGCCAGAATAAGCAGATAAGTAAAATTTATTGTTGGCATTTAAGACATAATTCACTTTGGCAGTTAAGTCGTAAAAATAAAATATGGCATCTTTCAAGTTCTCATTTTTGGCTAAAAAAGGTTTAGAGAGCACATCCACATAACTTCTTCTACCTGCAATAATGTAGGATGATTTGTTTTTAAACTTTTCGTTTTTGTGGGCAATTGGCCCTTCAATAGATAAGCGACTGAAAATGACACCAACACCACCATTGACTTCTGTCTTTTTGGTATTGCCATCTTTCATTCTAACATCGAGGGTTGAAGACACTCTACCTCCATATTGAGCAGGCATACCACCCTTAATTAGTTTTACATCTTTTACAGCATCAGGATTGAACACTGAAAAGAAACCAAACAAATGGGAAGCATTAAACACAGGCGCTTCGTCCAACAGGATTAAATTTTGATCTATGCTTCCACCCCTCACATTAAAACCTGATGCACCTTCACCTACTGTTGAAACCCCTGGTAACAATTGAACACTTTTAACAATGTCTACTTCCCCTAACAAGGCTGGCACTTTTTTAATTTGAGTAATGTTCAAATTATTGGTACTCATATCCACCTTCTCAACAAAGTTTTCGCGTTTTTTGGCTTTTATGGAAACCCCTTTAAAATCCTCTTCCACTTTAGATAATTCAAAGTTACGCGTCAGATTCTGGGTGATGTTGAGATTGATTCTTGTACTGGTAAACCCAGCTTGATTAACCACAACCATATAATTCCCAGCTGCAACAGACAAAGAATAAAAACCATAGACATTTGAATTGGCACTTAATTCTGTGCCTTCTATTTTCACTATGGCGCCAACGATTGATTCGCCATTGGCTGAATCTTTAATATAGCCACTTAAAGTCACTTTAGTATCAGTGGTTTGAGCAAAATTATTCGTCAAGCAAACGAAAAAGAACAGGGTCGATAGCAGTGTTTTCATTTTGGGTCTGCAATCTAAAACAATTAAATGGCTAAAAGGTTTGATGTCTTTTAATTGAAGATTAATTTCGATAAACTATTCTGTACATTTGTATAGATGCTAAAAAACAATTCAATAGCTTGTATATGCCTAAGCGTGTTATTGATAGGTTTTGTAGCGTGTCAACCCAAAACCCAATTTGAATTAAAGCATGCTGCATTTGACAAGAGCGAAATTGCAGAGTCTTTACAAATTGAACTCAAGCATTGGCAAGCGAATGATAGCAGTAATTGTATTGACTCCATCTATTGGTTTTATGAGCAAAAAGCGTTTGAACCAATATGGTTTACTGCAATGCAAAATCCAAAGTTTAGATCTACAGTTTTAGCTGCTTTTGATTCTGCTGTATATGAGGGTTTATCTAAATCTCATTATCCGCTTGATTCCTTTAATAAGTATCAAAATTTAATCCATGATACCTTGTACAATTTGAATTATCAAATTTGGGCCAAGGCAGATTTATACACGAGTAAGGTCTTGTATATGTTGTGGCACGACAAAGTGCTTGGGCATACAAATCCATATAAAGTATTGGGCCAAAAATACACTTTACCCTACCCTAATCATCCGTGGTATAGAGCGTTTGCTGTACTTGACCCCTCAAATGGCATAAGCCAATTACAAGCCTACCACCCTTCTGATTCTGACTATTATAAGTTAAAGGCAATGCTTAGAAAAGCTTACCAAAGCACTCAAGGATCTGAAACCATGATTGACACTACTGGCATCAACAAAATTAAATTAGGCGATAGTTCGATTATTATGCCATTAGTGGCCAGAAGACTGGTGGAATTAGGGTATGCGCCGAATGATTTTATTGAATTCTTTGCTCAAACTTTGCAATACAAGAGGCAACTATACCATTGCGTCAAAGCCTTTCAAAAAGAGGCTAACTTGAGTGATGATGGTGTAATCGGTAGCAGCACTTTAAAACAATTAAATTTGTCTTCTAATGATAAGATTGAAACCATCAAAGCGAACTTAGAACGCATTCGTTGGCAAGGACAAATGCCTCAAAAACCTTATGTCAAGGTGAATATTCCTGAATTCATGCTTTACCTCTATTCCCCAGATACTACTTGGCAAATGAGAGTTTGTGTCGGTAAAGGCAAAGAAAAATACTATGATGCCAAACTAAAACAATACCTTGTTAGTAAGCAATATTTAGAAAAACCAATGAACCACGAAACCCCTCAAGTGTATTCATTGGCCCGTTATGTGGTATTAAATCCCACTTGGACAGTTCCTAGCAGTATAGTTGGAAGAGAACTGTTTAACCTCATTTTGAAAGACCCCAATTACCTAAATAAGAATCATTTTCAAGTGCTCAAAAATGGCGTTATGATTGACCCTAATAGCATCAATTGGCGCAAATACCGAGCAGATAATATTCCATTTACCATTAGGCAAGCCGCAGGAGAAGACAATTCCCTTGGTGTTATAAAAATTGATTTTTTGAACCCTTTTGATGTATATATGCACGACACCCCTTTAAAAGACAAATTCAAACTCAACAACCGAGCTGTGAGCCATGGTTGTGTGCGATTGGAATTCCCCTTAATACTGACAGATTTCTTATTGAGCACCAACCTTAAAAACAATCATGACGACTTAAGAATCATGATGGGGCAAATGCCAAAAGACACTGCTAAAGCAAGGCTTTGGATGAATGACACTGGCCGATTAAATAAAGTCGTTAAAACCACTAAATACATCAAAGTTGAACAAGCAATACCCATCTTTTTTGACTACAAGACCATTGTTTTTGACTCTTTACAAAGACCTCGTTTTTTGTACGATGTTTATGATAAAAACAAGCTGATTTCAGATCAGTTAAAATAAAAAAGCCTCTGACTAGCAGAGGCTTTAAAGTATGATTTGTGATTAAGCCTTAGGCTAAAATGACCACTTTATTTTTAAGTACTTCAATGATACCACCTTTGATATCAAAGGCTTGTTTTGAACTACCATTGTCAACCACTACTTTACCAACTCCAAGAGCAGAAATCATTGGTGCGTGGTGTTCCATGATTTGGAAACTACCATTCACACCGGGTAGAGTGACTACTTTAGCCTCGCCCGAAAACAAGGTGGTATCTGGATTAAGAATATCTACTTGCATCCTTGTGATTATTTAGTTTCAGCTAACATTTTCTTACCTTTCTCGATGGCATCTTCAATTGTACCAACTAAGTTAAAGGCAGCTTCTGGATACTCGTCTACTTCGCCATCAATGATCATGTTGAAGCCTTTGATGGTATCTTTGATGTCAACCAATACACCTTTCAAACCTGTAAATTGTTCTGCAACGTGGAAAGGTTGAGATAAGAAACGCTGAACACGTCTTGCACGTGATACAACCAATTTATCTTCTTCACTCAATTCATCCATACCTAAGATGGCAATGATATCTTGTAATTCTTTGTAACGTTGTAAAGTTTGTTTAACGCGTTGCGCACAACCGTAATGCTCTTCACCAAGAATCCATGGTTGAAGCATTGTAGAAGTCGAGTCAAGAGGGTCTACAGCTGGGTAGATACCTTTTGATGCTAAGTTACGAGAAAGTACAGTTGTCGCGTCTAAGTGAGCGAAAGTTGTTGCTGGCGCCGGGTCAGTTAAGTCATCCGCAGGTACATAAACCGCTTGGATTGATGTGATTGAACCGTCTTTCGTTGAAGTAATACGTTCTTGAAGACCACCCATTTCAGTCGCTAGAGTTGGTTGGTAACCTACCG
>JAURIG010000111.1 GCA_030832905.1 Bacteroidota bacterium | reverse complement strand
GGATTAGGTTTTGCAATTCCAATTAATCAAGCGCGCAAGACGGCCGATCAGTTGATCAAAAACGGGGTTGCGACCTATCCAGTAATTGGAGTTTCGCTGAACATGAACTACGCAGAAAATGGTGCCCAAGTCGCTCAGTTTTTAAAACAACATCCCAAAATTGGCAAAGTGTATTGGCCAGGTTTTGAGGATGCTTCAGGACATGCCATTGCCAAAAAACAAATGCGTGGTTTTGGCGGTATGGTTTCATTCACATTAAAAGGGGATGATTTTGAAGCAGCCATGCGTTTTGCAACCAATGTCAAAGTCTTTTCACTTGCTGAGTCTCTAGGTGGCGTTGAAAGTTTAGTCAATCATCCTGCTAGCATGACCCATGCTAGTATTCCTAAGGCTGAAAGAGAGAAAGCTGGCGTTGTAGATGGCTTATTAAGACTAAGTGTTGGGGTTGAAGACATTGAAGATTTATTGGCTGATTTAAGTCAAGCACTTGAAAAAGCATAAAAACCGGAATTGTTTTCAACAATGACCCAAAACCTATACATTACCCATAAAACACTGTAATACAAACACTTAAGCTGTTTTTTACCGCTTTATCATCAGGCAATTGGTATACAAATTCCCAAAAAAAAAAGTGTTTATGTTTCAAAAATTATGGTTATTTGCAGCAAATTAAAAAATAATACATCATGTCAGAAGTAGCAGAAAAAGTAAAGTCAATTATCGTTGACAAATTAGGCGTTGAAGCAAGTGAAGTTACGCCAGAAGCAAGTTTCACCAACGACCTAGGTGCAGACTCATTAGACACTGTAGAGTTGATCATGGAGTTCGAAAAAGAATTCAATATCGCCATTCCTGATGAGCAAGCTGAGAAAATCGGCACAGTTGGCGATGCCATTTCATACATCGAAAACAACGCAAAGTAATTTTAATTCCCTCTAACAACACATGCAGTTAAAACGTGTAGTCGTTACGGGTATGGGTGCCCTTACACCGTTAGGCAACGATCTCCAATCGTATTGGAATGGTCTGTCTAATGGTGTGAGTGGAGCCGACAAAATCACATTGTTTGACACCTCTAAATTTAAGTCCACCTTTGCTTGCGAAGTAAAAGGCTTCAATCCTGAAGACTTTATGGACCGTAAAGAGGCTAGAAAAATGGATAGATTCGCCCAATTTGCACATGTAACAACAGAAGAAGCCATTAAAGATGCTGGTTTGGATCTTGAAAAGATTGACAAATCAAAAATCGGGGTAATTTGGGGTTCAGGCATTGGTGGATTAACGTCCTTTTTCAATGAAAGTGTAGAATTTGCTAAAGGCGATGGAACGCCTAGATTCTCTCCTTTCTTTATCACCAAAATGATTTCAGATATTGCTGGAGGTTTGGTGAGTATTAAGTATGGCTTTGGTGGGCCAAATTACACCACAGTTTCTGCATGTGCATCTAGTAACAATGCATTAATTGATGCCTTTAACATGATTAGAATGGGTAAAAGTCCATTGATCATTACTGGCGGATCTGAAGCTTGTGTGAATGAACCTGCCGTTGGCGGATTCTGCAACATGAAAGCCCTTAGTGAAAGAAACGACTCTCCGAAAACAGCTTCTCGTCCTTTTGATAAAGACAGAGATGGGTTTGTATTGGGAGAAGGCTCAGCAGCCTTGGTGTTGGAAGAATATGAACACGCCATTGCTAGAGGAGCTAAAATATATTGTGAAGTAGCTGGTGCTGGTTTAAGTGCTGATGCCTATCACATGACTGCTCCACATCCTGAAGGTTTAGGGGTTATTAGATGTATGAACTGGGCTTTAGAAGATGCTCAATTAACTACTACTGATATTGATTACATCAA
Organism: Bacteroidota bacterium; assembly: GCA_030832905.1. Taxonomy (GTDB): domain Bacteria; phylum Bacteroidota; class Bacteroidia; order NS11-12g; family UBA955; genus JABMMZ01. The sequence continues at coordinate 2,732 of JAURIG010000111.1, read as the reverse complement.
TGTTCACGGTACATCTACCCCATTGGGCGATATTGCAGAACTTAAAGCCATTCAATCCGTTTTTGGTGAGCATTCATACAAAATGAATATTAGTTCAACCAAATCTATGACTGGCCATTTATTAGGCGGTGCTGGAGCTGTTGAAGCTGTGGCTTCAATCATGGCAATGCAACACAGTCTTGTTCCTCCAACCATCAATCATTTTACGGACGATGAAAACATTGATCCTAAATTGAATCTAACGTTTAACACTGCCCAACAAAGAAACATCAATGTAGCAGTGAGTAACACCTTTGGTTTTGGAGGTCACAATGCCACTGTTATTTTCAAAAAACTGTAATACACTTTGATTCGGTTATTTAACTTCTTTAAGACGCGATGGTCTAAAGACAAAGCGCTTTATGAGAAGTTATACAATGTGTTAGGGTTCTATCCTTATGCCATTAGTTTATACAAAATAGCTATCACGCATAATTCTTACCGACATTTAAGTGCTAAAGGCAAAAGCAACAACGAACGTTTGGAATTTTTGGGCGATGCGGTTTTGGGGATGGTTATTGCCGAAAAATTGTATTTAAAGTTTCCCTATCAAAATGAGGGATTCTTAACTGAAACCAGGTCCAAAATTGTTGGTCGCAATAAGCTTAATCAAATAGCTAAGAAGATGGGTATTCATCAATTGTTGTTTTACGATCAAAAACTGAAAAACAATCCAGCCTTTTTAGAGGGTGTTGCAGGCAATGCTTTTGAGAGCTTGATTGGCGCTATATACCTCGACAAAGGTTTCAACTTTACCAGAAAATTTATATTGAATACCATCTTAGTTCAGCACATTGATTTTGACACCTTGCTTCAAGAAGAACTGAGCTATAAAGCCAAACTCATTAAATGGGCTCAAAAAGAAAAAAGAACCTTGGAAATGGTATTGTTGAACGTTGATGACTCTCAAAAAAGAAAGGTCTATGAAATGGCAGTTGTTTTAGAGGGAGAACAAATTGCTTCCGTCAGCAATATCAGTAAAAAAACAGCCGAAGAAATGGCCTGTGTTAAAGCTTGTCAGCATCTAGGCCTGTAGCGATTAACAGATACTTCATCGTCAATCGGCGTTCCTTTGAACATATGTTCTACTAAACACTGGCTGTAATAAGGCGACAAGGCCACACCTTTAGACCCTAATCCATTGAACACAAACAATTGTTGATGGTCATCTATGGCACCAAGTATTGGCCTTCGATCATGACTGGAGGGTCTTATACCAGCTTTATGATCTATGATCTCAAAGGGTTCTTTGAACCACTCACAAAGTTTATCTACTATTTCTTGCTTTGCTGATTCTGTTATATGTGTATCTAATTGTTGCCATTCAAAGTTTGAGCCGACTTTAAAAGTATTAGGGGCTACAGGCAACAAAAACACCCCTTGCTGAGGAATACAATCGTTCACCGCACATTGACTATTAATAATCAACAACTCTCCTTTTGCCGGCTTTAAGCGAATATGAGCTGCGAAAGGATTCTGTTGAATGCCAATGCCCTCACAAAACACAATTTTATCCGCTAAAAGGTTTTGATAACGAAGATGGTCCTCATTTATCTGAAGTGAAGAGTAATCAAATGTTTGATTAAGATAAATATGCTCTGATTGTATGGCCGTTATAAAAGCATTCATCAAATGCGGAATATCAACCCAAGCAGATGATTGTATGGTCAAATACCCCAGATCTGAAATGATGTTATCAGATAACCTTTCATTATTTAGGCTCACAAAAGGTTTGAATCGATCATCACTACATAAGCCAGCCCAATCATTAAGTGTTTTTAGTTGATCGATGATATACGCTATTGGCATAGCATGGTGAACTTGCTCATTGATAAATGCCTCTATTTTGGCATATTCCTCAGCTATATGAGGATAAATTTCATGAGCCTTATAGGATAACTTTTGATGTTTGGCCAATAAGGGATTATAAATACCTGCAGCAATACTTGAACTACAATTGCTCTCAGGCAAATCAATTAAGGCAACCTTTTTGTTTAACGCAATCAGCCTGAAGCAGGTCCAAATGCCAGCCAAACCGCCGCCTACCACTATAACATCTACTTTTGCTTCGTTTTGCATGACGTTCATTTATCTTTGCAAAGATACTTTAATTGAATATGAAAGCAATTCTATGCCTTTTTATCGTGTGCGGTATGATGTCTTGCCAAACTAATACAAGCCAAACCGCCAATACTCAGTCAGCAGATTCTACAGCAATTATAGCCGTATTGGATCAACAAGTGAAGGCATGGAACAATGGCAGTATAGATGGATTCATGCAAGGTTATTGGCACAATGCTGCCTTAAAGTTTATTGGAAAAAATGGCACAAGATTCAATTATGACTCAGTTGCAGCTAATTACAAACGCCATTACCACTCTGCTGAAAAGATGGGTAAATTAAACTTTGAAGACCTCAGTGTTTTCAAGTTAGCTGATCAACCTAAAACCTATCAAGTAACCGGCAAATGGCAGATTGTTAGCAATCAAAACAGCGGTGGCTACTTTTCATTGATTTTTCAAGAACAATCAAAAGCATGGAAGATTGTGGTAGACCACACCTGGTAATTATAGGCTTCTATTAAGCGATTGGCGCATATTAAAACGCTCTATTGCAACAGCTATTAGTTCACTAATTAAAGCCGTGTAAGGCAATCCTGCAGCTTCCCACAACTTAGGATACATACTAATATT
>JAURIG010000110.1 GCA_030832905.1 Bacteroidota bacterium | reverse complement strand
AGTAATACAAACGATTACAGCAATACCAGCATCAGCTGATTCAAGAATGGCGTCTGCTGCAAATACTGGCGGAACAAAAATAATGCTGACGTTAGCAGCTGTTGCATTCACAGCCTCTTGTACAGTATTAAAAATTGGTTTGTTTAAATCCGGGTGCATGGTACCGCCTTTACCAGGTGTAACACCACCAACCACGTTGGTGCCGTATTCAATCATTTGAGTGGCGTGAAATGTACCTTCTTTACCAGTAAATCCTTGTACAATCACTTTTGAATCTTTTCCTACTAGAACTGACATTTTAAAAATATTTTGGCTGCAAAAATAGCCTAAAATCTCTAAAAAAATCAATATTTAATATTTAGTTTTGCAATCAGTAATAAAATCATCATGGATTTCGAAAAAACCAGTCAATTAATTGAATCAACGTTTGCCTTTTTAGGGCTTAACCCAGCAGAGACACGTGCAGCTGATAAAGGCCAATGGATCATCTACAATGGTGACACAGAAATCTATATTGATTTATGGGAGATAGACCAAGACAACGCATGGTTGTATTACGAAACGGATGAACCAGTATACGCTTTTCAGGTTGTATCGCCAGTTTGTTTTTTACCTACTGAAAAATTGGATCAGCTATTTGAAGAGTTGTTGCACAACAATTTGAATATGTTCTATACATCTTATATCATCAACCGCGATCAAAACATGTTGGCCATCAAATACAGAAGGCCTTCAAAGGGCTTGACTCAAGAGGAGATCATTGAGGCCATCGAAAGCACTGGTTACTATTCTGAGTCCACTTTCAAAGCCTTGCAAGACCGCTACAACATTGGCAAAATCGAGCCAGAACAAAATTCTTAGTTTTTTTTAAAAAAGGCAGGCAACCCAGTTGCTATTTTTTGCATCATAGGGGTAATTGAAGATAATTCAAGGTGTCAATGGCAGACAATCAGACAGACAAGTGGAGCGAGCTCATTGCTCATTGTTTAGAGGGTCAGCCTAAAGCACAAAAACAGTTATTTGACTTACTCGCGCCAAAAATGTATGCTGTCTGTTTGCGCTATGCCAAAGATCCAGACGAAGCCAAAGATGTTTTGCAGGAGAGCTTTATAAGGGTGTTTAAACACCTTGCTACTTTTGAAAACAAAGGGGCTTTTGAAGGTTGGGTGAAGCGTATTTTTGTGAATACCAGCATTGAGTTTTACAGAAGAAACCTCAAACATTCGGTTTTAGAAAATATTGAGCAATTGCCTGATGTTGGAATAGAAAGCCATACCATTGCTTTGCTTAAACAAGCGGACCTGATGGCTTTGGTCAATCGTTTGCCAACAGGTTACCGAACAGTATTTAACCTGTTTGCGATTGAAGGTTACACTCATGAAGAAATTGCCGACATGCTCGGTATCTCAGAAAGTACCAGCAAAACACAATTGCATAAAGCCAGACTACATCTACAAGCGTGGGTATTAAAACAACAATTGAAATGAAAGACAACACAAACGAATCTCAGTTAGACGAGTTGTTCCGCGATCAGTTATCGCAAGCCAATGCCTCTGTGCCTCCAGGCACATGGGAAGCTGTTTCAAGTGGAATAGGTGCTAGTACTGCTGCCACAACAGCGGTTCAATCTGCCATTTGGATGAAGGCTGCCATTGGTGCCGCCATAGTCATGACTGCCGGTTTAGGTTATTATTTAAGCAGCTCTGAGGCAACTATACCTCAGTCTCAAAACCCACCATCATCTCAATTAACTGAACCAAATAATAACGTCGAACAAATCGCTCAAAACAGTGATGAAAAATTGACCGATAAGCCAGTTTCAAAATCAAATAACAATTTTATACCAGTTGTTATTGAAGGAGAGGAGCTATTAATGGGACCTGATGAGGAAATTTATAATGTCATTGATGTTGCCCATGCAGTTGAAGGACCAGACAAAGCTTTTGATTCTGATTTGTTTAATTCTGATGAGCATAAAGGTGTTCAAACTGATGATAATCACTCAACAGAAACAGATGAGTTTGACATGACTATTAAGGACTTCAAACCTGTAGTTTTAGATAGTGCCTTTATCAATGTGCCTGATGCTGTTACGCCTAATGGCGATGGCTATAACGACGGCTATTTAATTCAATTAGTAGGTGAGGAGTTTGTTAATATTACTATTTACGATGCGGCAGGAGAAATCGTCTTCTCGACTAAAAACAAATATCAGGCTTGGAATTGTACACTGCCAAACGGTGATTTAGCGCCAGTTGGCAAATATTTTGTAAGGGTCGAATACAAATTCAAAAATCAGGCGTCAACCCGCCCCATTATTAGCCCTTTGACATTAATTAGATAAAAATTTGGAAAAGTTGAAAAATCAAAGTAAATATGCAATCTGAAAATCATATGAATATAAAGCAACAAATTATCCGTCTATCCAAAGCGTTGGGCCTTATGGTTACAATGCTTTTGGCGTATTCAGATTTGAGTGCACAGTGTAACATTACAGTGGGTGGACCGGCCTGTGTCGGTGAACCTGTATTGTTTAGCTGTAACTCTCCTGGATCATCCAATTACAATTGGGATTTCAACGGAGAGGGTAGCAACACATCGTTGTGTGACCCTACTTTCGTGTTTAACACTCCTGGTATCAAGGTCATTAAATTGACTTTGAGATTGCCAAACGGGAGCAATTGTAGCTCAACCTTAAACATTGATGTTAAGCCAAAACCAAAAATCAATGTGCAAAGGATTGTAAACAAAACCCAGTGTTTCGCCAACAATAGTTTTTGTTTTACAGACAGCAGTAAGTCTATGGCCAACGGTGGCACAGTGTGTAGTACCACAGTCGTTTTTGATGATGGTACCAAATACACCTTCAACGGCAATGGCCCAAGAAGTTTTTGTCACTCATTCCAAGACCCTGCCGGTGGAACATACGGTATGACGGTAGAGGTGATTGACTGTAACGGTTGTATCAGTAAAACCAGATACAATGCAGTTGCGGTTGTTCAACCTTCACTAGGTTTATCATTCACCTCACCACAACCTAAGCGTTGTGACTCTGTGTTGTTGTGTGTAACCAATAAATCAACAGTACCATTGGATTCAATTGCTTCATTTACATGGGATTGGGGTGATGGATTGGTTAATAATGGCACTAAAAATACTCCTAACTTGTGGCAAGCTAACGTACCAAATGGCATTTGCCACTGGTTTAAGTCTCAAGGCCCTTCAGGTGGTAACTTTACTACTAAGTTAAAGGTGACTACCAATTTCGGTTGTACTGAAACTTTTACTTTCCAAGCCTCAGCTACCAACTTGATCATTAAGCCAAAAATTGTGGCTGACTTTGACTCTTTGTGTTTCCCTGATGCCACTTTCAGTTTCAAATTAAAAGATGGGCCTGTTCCTCAAGGTGCTAACCCATTATACACTTATGAACAACCGCCAATTCCGGCTAACATTACTCGTAACTGGGTGGGTTCTCACAAATTCGGTGGTTTAGGACCATTTCAGGTTACTTTCTCATTTACCCACGCCATTCCAGGTTGCGGTAGAACTGTTACAGATACCATTTTGGTTATCGGGCCACAATCAGTAATTGAAGGCTCAATTATGAGCGGCATGCGTTTCTTAGAAGATACTCAACGTTTCCAATGTGTAATCAAAGACACTGTTCACTTCTATAATTTCTCTAAATTCTATCATAATGACTATAATAAGGTAGATGATGATTCATTGGTATTGGTTTATGACTCTGCCATCATCAACAAAACTACCCGTCAAATTTTACCAAGTAACACCACCTTTAATCCATCTATTCATGAGTGGATTTATCCAGGTTTCAACAAACCTTTGGTGCACTCCTTTAAAATGAATGGTACTGCGCCTGTTGCTGGTGCTTCTACCTTAAAAAGGGTGCCTCAAAATAGAGGTAATGAGTGTACTACTCGTTTGTGGGATTTTGACGATGATTATTGTGAAAAATGTACCACTGACACTAAAAATGGTGTGAACGTTGGCAAAAATTGTAAATACAGTAAAGACTCATTGCCTTCTCACTGGTATACCCCTTGGGATTCTCTATACCAAACCCGTTTTGGTTTACAAGCAGAGAGCGTTTTGCGTTACAGCAAAGACTCAGGTTTGTGCTACCAACAAAAAATGTGGGCTGATGATTCAGTTGCTATCATCAGAGACACTTTCTTGTACTATGGTGCCAACGCTTTAGCTAACAAAACTAAAGACTCAGTAATTTATCAAAATATTACGAATAAGATTCAAGTCAAAAACTTAATCAGTGGTCCTGCTCAATTGGATGTGACTACAGCTACTAAATTTTATTTGCAAGCTGGAGACACGGTGTATATTGACTTTAAAAATGGTCTTCCGCCAAACCGATTTGTAGGGCCTCGTTACCTTACAGTTCAATCTGGTAATACTTTGATCATTTATAACTCTACTGATAAGGCACTTTATAACGTTTGGGTGGTCTACACACAAGATACCATACCTATGAGTACCATTAAGCCATGGCACAATGTATGGAAATACGATGTTATGCCAGGCTACAAAAAAGGCGATAGCGTTAACGCTGCTGCCCACAGACAAAAATTCTATGCTGGTAAAACTGTACGTTGTTTCAATGTGCGTTTAAAGCATAAAGATTTCTGCCATCCATTGGCTTGTGAGCACGAAGCAGTTGCTGCTTTGGCT
>JAURIG010000010.1 GCA_030832905.1 Bacteroidota bacterium | reverse complement strand
AACAAAAGTTTTGGTATTCTTTCGAGAAATTTTAACAAACTATTTGATATCCAATAAAATTGAGAATAACCAATCATTGATCTAATTATATCCCCTTAGTGGTCATTGACCACCGAAGCCCTGAGTAGCATCTTAAAAAAAACAAACCGTGTAAATAAAAAAGCCCTTCTATGCTAAAGCTACGAAGGGCGAAGGTGGTACCTCCAGGAATCGAACCAGGGACACAAGGATTTTCAGTCCTTTGCTCTACCAACTGAGCTAAGGTACCTCAGTAATTGGGAGTGCAAAAATATTCTTTTTTTAACTTTATCCAAACTATTTTTTCTTTTTTTGATTAATATTGAAGCTTCATTTTATGATTAGTCAAATCGCTTTCATACTCATCACTGGCCTGGGCATAGCCTTGTGTGCCAAACGTATTGCCAGCATTAAACGCAATATCCTATTAGGTAAAGACGAGAACCGCAGCGATCAAGCTGGTTTAAGACTTCGCACCATGCTAACGGTAGCAATGGGACAAAGTAAAATGGGCAGAAGACCCTTGGCTGCGTTCTTTCATGTGATTGTTTATGCAGGTTTTATTCTCATCAACATAGAAGTTTTAGAAATCATAGTCGATGGTATTTTGGGTACCCACAGAGCTTTCGCCTCATTTCTAGGCAACTTTTATGGCGTTGTTATAGGGTTCTTTGAGGTCTTAAGCATGTTGGTCATTTTGGCCTGTGTGGTCTTCTTAGTGCGCAGAAACTTCGGACAAGTTAATCGCTTTAAAGGCACTGAAATGAAGGGCTGGCCTGTATTAGACGCCAATTACATTTTGTTAATAGAGATCGTTCTAATGAAAGCGCTTATAGTGATGAACGCTGCCGATGCTGCCTTGCAGGCTCAATTCCACATGCCAATCAGCAGTTTATATGTTGGCTTTTTTAACCAATTTTCTGCAAGCCAATTGCATTTAATTGTAGAAATCGCCTGGTGGTTTCATTGGATTGGCATTTTATTCTTTATCAATTACATCCCCTACAGCAAACACTTACATATTTTCTTAGCTTTCCCTAATACTTATTACAGCAATCTAAACGCCAAAGGCTATATACCCAATATGGCATCAGTGACCACTGAAGTTCAATTGATGTTAGACCCCAATGCAGCACCTCCAGAAAACTACCAAGCGCCTGAAGGCTTTGGCGCCAAAGATGTTACAGACTTAACTTGGAAAAACCTAATGGATTCCTACAGTTGTACTGAGTGTGGCCGTTGCACAAGTGTATGCCCCGCCAATCAAACAGGTAAATTACTATCGCCAAGAAAAGTGATGATGGATACAAGAGACCGTATTGAAACCTTAGGCCCACTTAAGGACCAACATGGCAAAGATTATACAGATGGCAAAACATTGCACGATAGTATCAGTGCTGAGGAATTATGGGCTTGCACCACCTGTAATGCTTGCGTTGACATCTGCCCGGTGAATATCAGCCCAGTAGACATCATCATGCAAATGCGTCAATACTTGGTAATGGAACAAAGCGCCTCACCATCCGAATTGAATGGCATGTTAAGCAATTTAGAAAACAATGGTGCTCCTTGGCAATTCCCTCAATCTGATAGAGGCAATTGGACCCAAGCCTAAGCGTCTTTATTCATCATATCAAGTACTTGGTCTACCATTCTGCTTGAACCAATAAAAATAGGCACTCTTTGGTGAAACTGTTCTGGTGTAACTTCCATAACGCGATGTTTACCAGTATGTGATTTACCACCGGCTTGCTCTACCAAGAATGACATTGGATTGCATTCATACAACAATCTCAACTTGCCATTGGGCGCTTTTTCAGTTGGTGGGTACATGTAAATTCCACCCTTCAATAAATTTCTATGAAAATCCGCAATGAGAGAACCGATATAACGCGCTGAATAAGGGCGTTTTTCTGCTTTATCGTTGCCTTTACAGTAATCTACATAGGCCTGAACACCTGCAGGAAATTCTTTTAGATTGCCTTCATTCACAGAGAAAATACTGCCCATTTCAGGAATCATAATATTTGGATGTGATAGACAAAACTCTTGAATAGAATCGTCTAAGGTAAAACCAAACACGCCATTACCAGTTGTATACACAAACATAGTAGCTGTGCCATAGATAATATAGCCAGCGGCTACTTGGTGAATACCTGCTTGAAGAATATCTTCTTTAGTAACGGGCTTATCAGGCGATAGACGTTTGTAAATTGAAAATATAGAACCAATAGAGGCATTCACATCAATGTTGGAAGAGCCGTCTAGGGGATCGATGGCTAAAATGTATTTAGCATTTTCACCGCCTGGGCACCAGTGAATGTCTTCATCTTCTTCAGACACCACACATACACAATTACCACTCAAGTCCATCAAGCGCATAAAGATTTCATTGCTGATCACATCTAATTTCTTTTGCTCCTCTCCTTGCACATTGGTTTCACCAAAATTGCCAAGAATATCAACCAATCCGGCCTTTCTAACATCTCTGTTAATCATCTTGGCAGCCAATTGTAAGTTCCTAAAAATGCTTGATAAATTGCCATTGACTTTAGGAAATTTGCTTTGTTCGTCGGCAATGAATTGGTTTAATGTAATAAGTGGATTTTGATTCATGACAGAAGTAATCGTATTTTTGCAAAAATAAACAAAAGGAATGAAAGTCTTTAAATTTGGTGGAGCTTCTGTTAAAGACGCAGCAGCAGTAAAGAATGTCGGACACATAATTGCCGATTATGCTACAGACAAACTCTTGGTAGTGATATCAGCCATGGGTAAGACCACCAATGCCCTTGAGCAGTTAGTGGCAGGCTTTTGGAACAACGATCAAAGCACAAAGCAAATTAGTCTCGAAACGCTCAAAACTTTCCATTTTAACATTGCAAAAGACCTGATCAGCGACCCTAAACATTATATATTCTCAGACCTTGAGGACCTCTTTATGGAATTGGAATGCTTGGTTGAAAAACCTGTGCCTCAAATCAGTTATGATGAAGTATACGATAGCATTATTTGTTATGGTGAATTATTATCCACTAAAATTGTAAGTGATTATTTGCAAAGCATTGACATTAGAAACAAATGGGTAGACGCAAGAAATTTTATCCAAACCGACTCTAATTTTAGAGAAGGCAGAGTCAATTGGCAAATTACAGAAGACACCGTTCAAAGCATATTGTTGCCCTATATTGAACGCAACACTGTGATTACCCAAGGTTTCATAGGCAAAGACACGCACAACAGAAGCACTACTTTAGGCCGTGAGGGCTCTGACTACAGTGCCGCTATATTTGCTTATTGCTTAAATGCTAAAGATGTTACTATATGGAAAGATGTTGCAGGCGTTATGAATGCTGACCCTAAGCGCTTCCCTGGTGCGATTAAATTAGATGCCATTAATTACAACCAAGCCATTGAATTGGCTTATTATGGTGCATCTGTTATTCACCCTAAAACCATACAACCATTAAAGAGCAAAAACATACAATTATATGTCAATTCATTCATTGATACCAAAGCCATAGGCACAGTGGTTAATAATGATGCAGCTAATCTTAAAGCCGAATGTTATATTGTTAAAACAGAACAAACTTTACTCAATATTTCCACTAAAAACTACTCGTTTATTGCAGAAGACAACTTGAGTAAAATCTTTGATTTCTTTGCTCAACACAAAGTGAGAATCAATGTGATGCAAAATTCTGCTATTAGTTTTTCTGCCTGCTGCGACACTAAAGAAGATAAAATTGAACAACTTTGTCAAGCCTTGTCTTCAGAATACCAAGTGGATACAATAAAAGATTGCCAATTGTTAACCATATACAATCCGAGTACAGAAACGGCTATTCCGAGTGCATTTTCAGAAACTACACCGCTTTTAAAGCAGGTGCTTGGGCCTGCAATGCAGCTGGTTTTAAGGATTGATTAAATCCAACAAACACTCCAAGGCTAATGCGTACCCATCTGTACCAAGCCCAACAATACTGCCACTGCATACAGCTTGTAGCAAATCTTGATGTCTAAATGCTTCTCTTTGTTCGATGTTGCTAATATGAATATTAATGATTGGGATGCTTAAACTAGCAATCGCATCTGCAAGCGCTACAGAAGTATGTGAAAAAGCTCCAGCATTGATTAAAACTCCATCATATTGCCAATTGGCAGATTGAACTATCGTTACTAAATCTGATTCAATATTGGATTGTATATACGTTATTTTAACAGGGTATTGGGCGCATAATTCCTCATACAAATCAACAGCTGTTTTAGACCCATATATTTCAGGCGCTCGCTTGCCCAAAAGGTTCAAATTAGGGCCGTGTATGAGGAGAATTTTAGGCATGATGATTTTGCAAACATTTTAACTCTACTTCTTCAATTCGAGCATTCTTCATTTGAAGAATTTGAATTTCAAAAAGTTCATTAACAATCAATTCCTTTTCTTTAGGGATGCTCTCACATATACTGATAATGTAACCACCCAAAGTATCGTAATCGCCATTTGGTATGCCTATTTGATACGTGTCATTTAAATAGTCAATTTCGTGCCTACCGCTCAAAATAAATTGATTGTCATTGACTTTTACTTCCACTAAATCTTCTGTGTCGTATTCGTCGTCAATCTCGCCAAAAATCTCTTCAATAATGTCTTCAATGGTAATGATACCCGCCGTTCCTCCAAATTCATCAACCACGACTGCCATACTCTTGCGTTTAAGCGTCATTTCTTTTAACTGATCGTGTAAACTCTTACTCTCATTAGTGATTAAAATGGGCATTGTTGCCTCTTGAATTTGCTTGGGGTGCTTAAACATGTATACCTGATGAGCATAGCCAATAATGTTGTCTATGTTACCTTTAAAAACCGGAATTTTAGAATGCCTTGACTCCGTAAATAGTTTGTGTAAATCCTCTATGCTATCGGTATCTTCGATTGCTATAATTTCAGTTCTTGGCACCATGCAATCACGCACTTTTAATTGACCAAAATCCAAGGCATTTTTGAACATTTCTGTACTCAAATTAGCTTCATCATTCAATTCAATTTGACCGGTTTGAGATATCAAATGATCGAGGTCTACTCTACTAAAAACTGGCTGGGAGGCATTATGCTGTTCGCCAGTCAAAAGCTTCAAAATTAATTTTGACAAATAGGTTATCAAAGTCACAATTGGCCATAGCAAAAAATAACTGATATGAAAAGGCAGGATAAGTGTATTTAAAACAAAATCAGGATTGATTCTGAACAATGCTTTTGGCAAAAATTCTGCGGTAATTAAGACCAACAGGGTCGATAAAATTGTGATTAAGACAAAACGCCAAAAAATATCATGAATTGAAGCTTGCAAAAGCTGATCTAAAACTTGCCCACTGTAAATACCATAAACAACCAAAGACACATTGTTGCCAATTAATGTTGTGCTGATGAATCTGGATGGATCTTTCAAATACCAAGACAAGATTTTGGCACTCAATACCCCTTGCTTGTTTTGCAATTCTATGCGCAACTTATTGGAAGATATAAAGGCGATTTCAATGCCTGAAAAAAAAGCTGAACAAATGAGCGTGATTAGTATGACCAAAAGGTCGGTATTCATAAGCATGTAATTTAAGGCTGAACCCCTGCAAATATAGAAAAAATCAACGGTCAAATATTTAATATAAAAAATTGAAAATCAAACAATTGAAAAAAGCGCGCTTAGAAAACGAATATTTTTACATCAAATTGACCGATTAATTAGCGTTTTTATGAGATTAATTGATTAAATTGCTCGATTAATAAAAATTAGGATATGCAAAAAAGCCTTTTCAAATTGTTCGTGATGATCGCCCTCATGGTTTTACCAAACACATCACAAGCTCAGGAAATGTCTACACTGGGTAAAACCTTTTGGGTATCGTTTATGGAAAACTTTGGTGGCACAGGTGGTTGTTCCGACAATACTTCACCACAATTAAAAGTAGTTATAAGTTGCAACAAAGCGACTACAGGATCAGTTAAAAACTTTATCACCAATGTGAATATGCCTTTCTCCATTGGCACTGGTGGTGGTGTTGATACGGTTTTAGTGCCTGTTTCTCAAGGCTATGTTACAGGATCAGAAGCAACGTCCTCTAGAAATATGGGCTTGTTAATAACCGCAAACGATACAGTGTCAGTATCTGCTCAGAACACTAAACAATATTCATGTGATGCAACATTGGTTTATCCTATTGAAGCACTAGGTACAGATTATAGAGTATTTTCACACATGAGTGACCAATCAGGCAATAATACATGTTACCGTTCAGCCTTTTTAATTGTGGCCACTGAAAACGGCACCACAGTTGACATTACACCTACAGTTGCAACATCAGGTGGCAAGGCGGCTAACACCCTATTTTCTGTCACTCTCAACAAGGGTGAAACTTACATGGTGAAATCAAGCACCAACAAAAATGATTTAAGTGGTACTTTAATTCAGGCAAAAGATTGTAAAAAGATAGCCGTATTCAGTGGCAACAACAGAGCCTCTGTTTTGTATGGATCTAATACTTCTTGCGGCTCTTCTTATGACCAACTTTGGGAACAATTGATGCCAATCAACACTTGGGGTAAGAAGTTTATAGTCATCCCAACTATTTACCAAAAAGGAAAACAACGTAAAGCTGATATGATCAGAGTTGTTTCAAGTTTAAATTCCACTGTTGTTCGTGTTAATGGTCGTGCGAAAGTCCTATCAACTGCTGGCATGAGCGATACCTTCTTCATTCCAAGCAATGCTATAATCATTGCTAACAAACCAATCGGCGTTTGCCAGTACGGGATGTCAGAAGATTGTGACAAAGCAGGGTTTGCTGGTACAGATACAGACCCAATGATGATGTGGGTACCTCCAACTGAACAATCCCTTAAAAATCTGTCATTTGTGTGCGAGAATGCTCAAACGATTAATAAGTTCTTTTTGAATGTAATAGTAAAAACAAGTACAAGATCTACATTCAAATTAGATGGTTTAACCCCTACCGCTACATGGACTTTAGTTGACAAAGACACCAGTTACTCATACATTCAACAAGATGGTTTGACATTAGGCAAACACAATATTTATTCTCCTTATGGGTTCTCTGCTGTATTATACGCTTATGGCGACCATGGTTCTTATGGGTTTAACGCTGGCTCTTCAATTAAACCATTGAGTTTTTACTCTATTGTAAATGGCAAAAGCAGTGCTGACTTTGAACCAGACAGTTTATTTTACAATGTTTGCGAAGACGCTAGTATTACTTTTGATGGCAGTGGATCTACTACAACTGGTGTAACATGGAAATGGTTGGCGAAAGACAAAACAGGCACCTTACTTTCTGGTTTCCCTAAAACTTCTAAGTCTTTTACTTATACCTTTAAAGACACTGGCAAGTACAAAATTACTATGATAGCCCAAAGACCTGTCAACGGGGTGTGCAATGGCCAAACGACTATTGATGACTCTATCCTATCTGAAGTAAGGGTATACAAAAAACCAGATATCTATTTACTTAAAGACACCACTATTTGTTTGGGCAATAGTTTATATTTAACCTCAACAACAGATGGCGATACCAATTACACCTTCTCTCCAAATATTTGGTTAAGTTGCACTAAGTGTTACAAACCTTTAGCAAAACCTTTGAGAGATACATCCTACTACGTAACTGCAACTTACAAAGGCTGTACACCAAGCAGAGATACAGTAAACATCTTCTTAAGAGATAGTTTCTTCATTGGCATCAGTAAAGACACTACTATTTGCAGAGGTACTTCTACAGACATAAGCGCAACTGCAGTAGGTGGATTAAGCAGTAGTTTAGTGGTGAATTGGGACCATGGTTTAGGCAGTGGCTTAAACAAGACAGTCAACCCCAAAACAACTACTACCTACAGAGCTATTTTAACGGATGCTTGCACCAAAGATGGCAATGGCAATTGGTATGCAGATACTGCCTATGTGACCGTTACAGTAAGAGACAGTCTAAAAATTACTATGCCTAAAGACACTTTGGTTTGTGAAGGCAATGTAGTTGACCTAAATGTGAGTATAACAGGTGGTGTTCCGGGCATGCAAGTGGTGACTTGGGATCATGGCTTAGGCACTGGCTTAAGTAAACAGGTTACATTGGGATCAACAGATGTTACCTACAAAGCAGTTGTAAGCGATGGTTGCACAGTTCCAAATGACAGCGGTTATGTAACCGTAAAAGTTAGACCAGGCATAAAGATTGATACGGTGATGTTCAAGACCCCAGTTTGTAAAAACCAACCTTTCAAGATCAATGTGAGAGCAAGTGGTGGCGATTCAACTGGTTATAAATTCAAATTGTACAATACCACAACTGGTAATGTTTTGATTGACTCTGCCTTTAGTAAAACTTACCCTCAGTTCACCTTAACTATTCCAGATGATCAAAGCTATAATTTAAAGATGAATCAAGGCTGTAATGCCCAACAAGTAAGCAAACGTTTTAGTATTAAAATTAAAACGGGATTGAATATCACTAACCCAACGCCAGTAGATACCATTTGTAATTTGAGAACTTTTGACTTGAAAATTAATGGTACAAGTGCAGACAACTTTCCTATTAAGTTTGTGCTTAAACGCAAGAATGGTGCTGCATGGGTAGCCATAGATTCTACCATCAATGCGAGTGTGGGAAGCTTTATAGTGAACCCGCCAAGTTCACCTAGTGATTATTTGATTATTGGCAATGATTTCTGTAGTAGAACAGATTCAACCACATTTAAATTATACATTAGAAATCCAATTAGTTTAAGTCCATTGGTAGGTGATGAATTGTGCAGAGGCGAGGCAATTACCCTTACTGCAAATGCAACAGGCGGTAAAGCTCAAGCAATAAAATACAGATGGTACGATGTAGCTAGCAATGCTACTTTAGGCAATAACAAGAGCATTACCTATACCCCAACTCAATCAATGGATATTGGTGTTTTTGTAAACGACGGTTGCTCTGATTCGTTGAATTCAACTGCTCGTTTATGGGTAGCGCCTTTGGTTACTGATAGCACTTTATGCACTAAGTTAGATGGTTGCGAACCTTTCTCAACGCAATTCTCATATCCTAAAACGCAAGTTCAAAACCCATTGAATCCAAGCTTTACTTGGAAATGGTATTTTGATGGCGTCAACAGCACTAATACCCCTTCAACTGGCGGCGCTACTCATGCAGATATCCCTAAGAGTTATCCTGTAGCTGGCGCATACAATGCTAAAGTGAATATGGTATTGAACAATGGTAAAATTTGTTTCAGCAAAACACAAGGGGTTAACGCTTGGGTTCAAGCTGTGGCAGACTTTACTTATTTGCCTAGAGTTATTGATATCATTGAACCTGAGGTAAGCTTTACCAATTCTTCTACTGGTGCTGATTATTACCAATGGAAGTTTGGAGATGGCGGCACAGATAATATCCAACACCCTAAGCATATTTATGGCGATACTGGTTTATACGTGGTAACTATGGTTGCAGGTACTGTCCATGGTTGTAACGACACTACCATGCAAAAATTAAGAGTGCTTGACATTTACAGAATCTTTATTCCAAACGCTTTCAGTCCAAATAAGGATGACATCAATACGTATTGGGAGCCTAAATACACTTCAACACTCAGCATTGAATTAACGATTTTCAACCGTTGGGGAGAAAAGGTGTATTACAGCAATGACAACACTGGTCGTTGGGATGGCACATACAATGGTGTAGAATGCGAACAAGAGGTCTACTACTACCACTTAAAGGTAAGAGACAACCGCAAAAAATGGCATTATTACAATGGTATGATCAACTTGTTGAGATAATCTATCACAACCTGCTTAGCATAAAAAAAGGGTGAAGTTTTCTTCACCCTTTTTTGTTTACTTTAATTTCATGGTCTGGGCAAAGGCCTCTTTGTAATTCTTACCTAGTGGTATCATTTTATTGCCAATCTTAACCTCATGGGCGCCAATAGCTTCTACCCTATCAATCGCAACAATATAGGAGCGGTGCACTCTAGCAAATTTATTGGCAGGTAAACTTTGTTCCATGTTTTTCATGGTCTGCAAAGTCACAATGCGTTTGTCTTCAGAAATGTAAATCTTTACATAATCAGCAAAAGCTTCTACATAATGAATGTCATCGTAATTGATTTTAACCATTTTAGAATCCGCTTTTACAAACATATGTCCCTCACCCATTTCCGCTTTAGGCTGCTCTGCTTGGTGTTTGATGGCATAGTATTCTTCAGCTCGCTCAACGGTCTTTTTAAAACGATCAAGGGCAATAGGTTTTAATAAATAATCTAATGCATCAAGGGCAAAAGCTTCAACCGCATACTCCGTATAAGCTGTAGTAAATACTACCGGAATACCCGAATCTTGAATAGACTTTGTGAATTCCAAACCACTGATCTCAGGCATTTGAATATCACAAAAAATCAAGTCAGGTTGTTCTTGTTTTAAACATTCTGAAGCCTCAATGGCATTTGAACACTTGGCTATCAGCTTTAATTCAGGGCATTTTTGAATATGGGCTTCAATGATTTCGAGCGCCAATGGTTCGTCGTCAATGGCCATGCAGGTTAAGACTTTACTCATGATAATTGTAGGGTTAAATAAACTGTATAAATTTGATTTGCTTGCTCAATGTTAAGCAGGTGTTTACCCGGGTACAAAATATTCAGACGGGTTTCTACATTTTTCAGACCAATGCCGCCCACTTTCTGTTGCTCTATGGTATTCAGCACCTTGGGTAGTTGATTGCTGATTTTAAAATGCAATTCCTGCTTGGCAGCATCTATTGTGTAGTTAATATCAATCCTAGCCTTACCTATACTAGGATTAGCGCCATGCTTAAACGCATTCTCAATATAATTAATAAACAATAAAGGCTCTATCAAAACACCAAAACCAGACCCATTCACCTCTAAGTGCACATCTGCTCTATCGCCTAATCTGAGCTTCTCCAATTCAATATAATCTTTCACAAATTGGATGTCATCATCAATCAAGACCTTTTGCTTTTGACTCTCGTACAATCCATACCTTAAAATATTGGCCAACTTAAGCACAACATCTGGTGCTAACTCAGAATGTTTGAGTGTAAGCGCATACAAATTATTTAAGTTATTAAATAAGAAATGAGGATTGATTTGAGACTTCAAAAAACGCAATTCATTCTCAACATTTAACTTTTGAAGTACATTGTTACTCTGCTCTTTGATGTACCAATTCCTAAACAATTTAACGGAAGCTGAAAGCAACACAGTGAACAATAAAAACAGTCCATTATAGATAAAGAACTGCATACTCCAGATACTCGCAATACTATCAGAATCCCTTGTAATGACCTTGTAAGACACAATCGCCAAAGGGTAACAAGTCAATACAATAGATAACAATAAGCCAGTGAAATAGGCTAAATATTTCCGCCTAAACAAAAACCATTCTATCAATAAATAATTATTAAAATAACTTAAAGCAATGTGAAAGAACAACACCACAAAAGTACTCACGAATGTGCTTCTCCATGTCGGTTCAGGACCAATCAAGGCCATCCACATCAACAAATACAATACCCAAAACACCAAATGGTGAATTCTATACTTGTACAGTGTTTTGACGGTATCGCTAATGGCTTGGTGCATTATGGATTTCTTAAAAATCTAAGGATTTGTTTGGCCCACTCAATAATGTTACCCTTTTCGCCCAAAACACTTTGCTCCACTTTTACCTCCTCAGTCAATTCAGACACTTGGGTAAAATATGCTTGGGTAAATTGAAAAGCCACTATGTTTAAGCATAGCAATAAGACCACAAAAGCCCATGGAAACCATTTTTTTTGCACCCAACGTTGACCTATCATATTTAATCAAAGATATTATTTTTGAATGAAATCATCAATCAAAGCTTGTTGATACAAAACACCCTGCCTAACACATGCTTGCAATTTTGAAGAATCCCCCTTAAAACCATAAGTATGATTCTCATTGTAATAAGACAAAAAACCTGATTGGCTAATTCTTCCAAAGCCATTGTTATAATGAAATTGAGCAAACCCAGTCGGATCTGTCGCAGCAGTTTGCCACTCAAAACCCTGTACCGATTGATGCATAGCTTTCAACAAAAGACTAGGTAAAATAGTTTGAGAAACATATTGATCAAGCGCTTTGCCTTTGTATTGAGGATTAAGCGCTCCACCACCAATCACCATAGGAATGTGAAATTTTTCTTTGCCAAAAAACTCAACATTGGGCACGCCTATATCGTGGCCATGATCCGCCACTAAAACGATTAAAGTCGAATCATACCATGGCGCTTGCTCGCAGGCTTTTAGAAACAAACCCAATTCATAATCTGTGTATTCAATGGCATTTTTAAAAGCGTATTGATCCGTTCCTTTTCGAAGTACTTTAGAGGTGTATGGCACATCAAAAGGCTCATGACTACTCAAGGTTAAACCTAAAGTATAAAACGGCTTTGGCAAACCATTGATGACCTTTAAAGTTTTTGAGAACATAACGCCATCGTGGGCACCCCATTTGCTGTTTAACTCATCAGAAGCAAAGGCTCGCTTATCAAAAATTTGCTGAAAACCTTGCATAACACAATACGATTTCATGGAAGCAAAATCAGCATCACCGCCATACACAAAAGCTGTGCTATAACCATTCCCTTTCAACTGTTTGGACAAACTATTTAGTTTTGCCACCTTATCAGGAAAAATAATAATTGAAGACAAGGGCTGAGCCGGATAACCACTGTTGATGGCCACTAATCCTTTATCTGTTCTATCACCTGAAGCATAGCAATTCATAAAGGCTAAATGTTGTTGGGCATAAGCATCAAGATTAGGTGTCAGTTGGTTGTGCCCTGTATACAATTGACTAGCAGAAGCTGTAAAACTCTCAAGCATAATCAGCAGTATATTCGGTTGCTTAAGGTTGCAAATATGCAATGTATCTGAATAGGCTGTGCACGCTGAATCAAGGTATTGTTTGGCGCTTTCAGAAGTCGCAACCTTAAACCCATCACCATACAAAGTATTGGCATCATTGAAACAATAGTACAAGGCGTTCCAAAAAGCATTCAAAGCCGCCGCATTATTAATAGACTTCTGATCATAGATGGCCCTTGAAGGACTCATTGTGCTTACCCCAATTCCTCCTCTCAAAGCTATAAAGTTAAGCCCCATACAAAACACCGTAACAACTGCATATTGCCATGAATAGGCCATTGGGCGTTGTATGTTTTTAATGAGTGATTTGTAAATACCCAAAAAGACAAGGGCTAATACGAATCCCATGCTTATACTTTTGAACCAATTGGCTGAACCAGCAGACAAAAGCATCTCTTTAGGATGAGATGCATAAACCAAAATTTGATTGTTAAATCGATTGCCCCAATGCAAATACAATTCTGCATCGACAATGGTGATAGAGGCAATAAGTGTTAATTCTAAGCCGATAATGAGTTGATACCATTTTACCGACAAAGGCATCTTAATGATGTATTCAACCACCATCATCAGAAACAAGGGCAATACACAATAAGCTGTAGCAGACAAGTCCATGCTGAAGCCATGCCAAGCGGAGCGCAAAAAGCTCATAAAGCAACCTTCATCAAATACACTTAAATGGTAAAGTATAAAATACAATCTTGAAGCCTGGAAGCCCAAGATAAAAAGTACACTAATTACAAGTAGATAATAGAAGCGTTTCAAAAGTAAAACCTTATGAAAGAATTTGCTTTAAATTATTACGGATGCCTTGAGTCAAATCATTGGTTGGTAAATCATTGGCATCATTCCCAAAAGGATCTTCAATTTCCTCAGCAAGCAACTCAATACTGGCAAATACATAAAAAATAAAAGCAATAATGAGAACAGACCAATAACCAAAATCCATAGCAAAACCGAATGGCATTGAGGCAATGTAGATGAAAATCATCTTTTTTAAAAACAAATTATAAGAATAAGGAATAGGTGTTTTTTTAATCCTTTCACAAACCCCTAGGTTATCTGTAAAAGACTGCAGTTCAGAATTCAATAATAATAGTTGATGATCCGTTAACTCTCCTTTTTGATGAGACGCATGAATGGCTTTAAACAGCATATGCATAATGTGATTTGGCACATGACCCTCATGTATTAACACTTCAGGCTGGTATTGACCATGTGCAATTAATTCATCGAATTGAACCCCATCTCTTAAATGTTCTTTGACTGCTATAAAATAATTTTGAAGTAAAAAATGAATGTATTGTTTTTGCTCATCGTTTTTCAAATAGGCGCTAATTTTAAATGCAAAATTGCGAGAACTGTTAACAAATCCACCCCAAGCTTTGCGACCTTCCCACCATCTGTCATAGGCGGAATTTGTTCTAAATACTAACAACATAGACAAGGCAAAACCGACCAAAGCATGAATATTGGTGGTATTTTTAAAAGACAAGTGAAAAATTTCAACCTCAGAATAAACTATGATTGCTGTATATACAGCAATACCAACAATTCCTGGCAAAGTGATTCTAAAGGTATCACTCTTGTGGAAACTAAAAATCAACTTCCACCAATCTTTGGGATTATAAATTACCATACTACAAAAATCAAGGGTTTAAGCCTTAAATCCAAAGCTAAATTCTGAATATCAACGATTAATCAATTAAATTTGTAGGGTATTATGAACTTGTTATCGGCCGATCAAATTTCAAAAGCTTTTTCAGAGAAGTGGTTATTCAATCAAATTAGCTTTGGGCTTGAAACTGGCCAAAAATTAGCCTTGGTGGGCAGTAATGGCACCGGTAAATCAACCCTGTTAAAGGTACTTAATGGCAATATTATCCCTGACCATGGGCATGTGGCTTTGCACACTGGTTGCAGCATAGGTTACTTAGCACAAGAACCAGATTTAGATCCTAATAGCACAGTTGAAGAAAGTATATTTAACCACGACAACCCAATGTTTAAAGTGGTTAAAGCCTACGATAAAGCCTTGCAGTCTGATACAGTTTCTGATGCTGAAATGAGCCGTTTATTGGAACAAATGGACCAATACAATGCTTGGGATTTTGAAAAAAAGGCAGAGCAAATATTAGGCAAACTCGGCATACACCAATTAAAAACACCTACTAAACAGCTCAGTGGAGGGCAAAAAAAACGTGTTGCATTGGCTCAATTGCTCTTACAAAATCCGGATGTTTTACTATTAGACGAGCCTACTAACCATTTAGATCTTGAAGCCATTGAATGGCTTGAAAACCATTTAAAGTCTCACAACATTTCTTTAATAATGGTTACACACGACCGTTATTTCCTAGATGCTGTTGCCACTCAAATTATAGAATTGGATAGAGCCAAAGTATACATTCACCATGGTAACTACGCCTATTTTTTAGAGAAAAAACAATCAAGGGCCACTATTGAAGCAACTGAAATGGCTAAAGCCAAACAATTGTTATCAAAAGAATTAGAATGGATGCGCCGCATGCCGAAAGCCCGTGGCACTAAATCAAAAAGTAGAATTCAGGCTTACCACCAACTCGAAGACAAAGTCAATGCGGAGCACAATAATCAACAAATAGATTTGTCGGTTAAGTCTGCGCGTTTAGGCAATAAAATCATTGAGCTTGAACACATCAACAAATCATTTCAAGACCGTTGTTTGATCAATGACTTTACCTATTTGTTTAAAAAGCATGATCGCATAGGCATTATTGGCAAAAACGGTGTAGGCAAATCAACTTTATTGAACATATTAACCCAAACCATACAACCTGACAAAGGCAATGTGGTGCATGGTCCTACTTTGAAAATCGGGTATTATACCCAACACAGCAATACCCTCACAGACAGCAATACTCTGCATCAAGAGTTGAGTGAAATCGCAGACTATGTAACCCTAGGTGGAGGACAACAAGTAACTGTGGCAAAACTGCTTGATATGTTCTTGTTCCCACCGGCTGTTCAACACACGCCAATTGCCAAGTTAAGTGGCGGTGAGCGCAGGCGCTTGCAATTGTTAAAAGTGCTGATTGAGCACCCCAATTTTTTAATCTTAGACGAACCAACCAATGACCTCGACATTGATACCTTAAACGTTTTGGAAGATTTTCTCCAAGACTATGATGGTTGCATTGTATTGGTGTCGCATGATAGATACTTTATGGACCAATTGGTTGAACATTTATTTGTGTTCGAAGACAAAGGCTTTATCAGAGATTTTTACGGCAACTATTCTGACTATAAACTCCAATATGCCAATTTGGAAAAACCTGCAGAAAAACCAGTTGAAACAGCAAAGTTGCCCATTGAAGAAACAGTCAACAATAGTCCTAAAAAGAAACTCAGTTACAAAGAACAAAGAGAACTGGAACAAATTGACCTAAAACTCCCACAATTAGAGGTTCAAAAGGAGGCATTACAAACGCTTATGAATGCTGGCAGTGCTGACCACCAAGCCTTGTTAAATTGGGCTCAAGAATTAGAGCAGATACAATTAGAAATAGACGAACTCTCTGAGCGTTGGCTCATATTATCAGAGTAATGAATATCTTTGTGTAGTGAAAATCTCTACGATCATTATCGCCAAAAATGAAGCGAGCAATTTGAAAAAAATATTGCCCAGGCTGCATTGGTGTAATGACATCGTATTGATTGACGACAACAGCACGGATGAGACGGCTCAAATTGCAACCCAATTCAATGCAAGGGTTTTCAAACGCAGCTTTGACGGCTTCGGGCCACAAAAACAATTTGCAGTGGCACAAACACTCAATGAATGGGTGTTGAATATAGATGCCGATGAATATTTATCTGATGCCTTAATTGAGGAGTTGACTCAATTCTCTCCACAAGCCAACACAGATGCCTATGAAATCCCTATTCAACATGTATTTTTAGGCAAAGTCTTTAACTACGGCAAAGAAAGCCGTTACATGCACACGCGTTTATTCAATAAAACATCTGCCAATTTCGACGCTGCAATTGTTCACGAAAAAGTAAAACACCATGGGCAATTAGGCCATTTAAAGGGGCGTATTTTACACTACAGCTACAGAGACAAAGCGCATTATTTTGAAAAGCTTGAAAAGTACGCGCAACAAGGGGCTTTAAAACTTAAAGCAAAAGGCAAGCACAGGCCACTTTGGTTATGCTATGCTTTATACCCTGTTTATTTCTTGAAACACTATATCGTATATGGCAATGTCTTAAATGGATCTGCTGGCTTCACTTGGTCATACCTAAGCGCTTGGTACCACACCCTCAAATACATTAAACTCAATCAATTAAACCATGGGTAAACTAAGGGTCTTAATGTACCATAAAGTCTCGCCTACACATAGGAACTTTTTAACGGTGAGTGTAGAACAATTGCAATGGCAACTTGATTATGTTCAAAAGCACTTTACAGTAGTCAAACTAAGCGATGTTATTGCGCATGTCGAAAAAGGCAAAACTTTGCCTAAGAATGCATTGCTCATTACTTTTGATGATGGTTATGCCGATAATTTTGAGCTGGCTTATCCTGAATTCAAATCTAGGCAATTGCCGTTTTGCATTTTCTTAGTAGCTGATTTCATTAACAAGCAAACAGAACACGATGGCATTCAACAACAATTTTTAAGCCATGAACAGATTGCAGATATGGCTGAGTATACCGAATTTGCTTATCATAGTTTGGCCCACGAAAACCTAATGCAAATTGACCCCAAAGATTGGCTGCAACACATTCAAAGCACCAAAGAAAAATGCGCTGAGTTGCCGATGCTCAATGCTTGGGCCTACACCTACGGACAATTTCCTAAACACCATCCTCAAGCCTATACAACTTTAAAAGAGGCCTTTAAAACAGCCAATATATCAGTGGCCTTTAGAATTGGAAACCGCTTGAATCAATTACCACTTGCACACCCCTACAAAGTGCAAAGAATTGATGTTAAAGGGCACAACAACAAACTGCTTTTTAAGTTGAAAACCTGGTTCGGAAAATTGTTTAAAAAAATATTATCTTTATTGTAGCGTTTACTTGTTTAGATTTGTCTAAGGTCTTAAGGTGCTGTACATGTTTTCTGAACAACAAGTTATTGAGGGTTGCATAAGAGGAGATCGCTCTGCTCAACAAGCACTTTACAACAAGTACTCAGGCAAGATGTTGGCTATTTGCAAACGGTATTTAAAAGATTTTGAGCTGGCGCAAGAGGCCTTTCAATTAGCCTTTATCAAAGTATTTAAACACCTAGGAAAGTTTGAATTCAAAAGCAGTTTAGAAACATGGATGACTCGCATCTTTATCCATGAGGCCATTAACCAACTAAGAGCCGGTAAACGATTGGCATTACAAGTCAATATTGAAGAACCACATTTGAAGCTACCTGAACATTTTAACGATGTGCCCGAACAATTCGACGCTGAATTGGTGATGATTTTGCTCGAAAAACTACCAGAAAACTACAAAATCGTATTAATGATGTTCGCCATTGATGGCTTTAACCACAAAGAAATTGGCGAAAAACTTAATATGCCAGAAGGCACCTCAAGAAGTTATTTAACCAGAGCCAGAACGATGTTATGGCAAATGTATCAACAAGAATTACAAAGACATGAGTCACGAAGAATTTGATAAGCGATTAAAACAAGCATTTGAGCATGAACACGAGGCCCCTCAGGCTGCCTTGTGGGAGGGCATTGAATCAGCGCTTAAGCAAAAGCCTAAAAGAAAGTATGGGCTCTTTTTAAGCATAGCCATTGTGGCTTTGTGTAGCTGGGGCATTGGCCATTACTTGCCATCTAAACCAGTAGACAAAAAAGCGCAAAGTCAAACAAAAACTAGCAAAAGCCTGCCAATTGCCATGGCAGAAAAAACAATTACGCCAGTAGCAAATGGCACCCCTAGCGTTGATTTAACAGCCTTGCAACCTTACATGGAAGTTAACAAGCTCTACAACCACACATGGCAAGCAACTCGAGGAGGCGGCATCATGGCATCCAATCAATATCCATTGATGGCATTGGAAAGTAATTTCATCCCAAGTATTGAAATAAATGAAACCAATGAAGACAAAGCCCATTTATTAATGAGCGATTATCACACTAAACATTGGACCTATGAAGACGCATCAATGCAATCTGCTTACCGCAAAAAAGCACCCAAGTGGATGAATAGCCTAATGAGTAAACACCACTTAGAGCTAAGTTTCGGGCCTCAAATGTCTGAAAACCATTTAGACATCAACAAGGATTCTCAAGCATGGGTGCATTACCATTTATGGGACAACAAAAACAAAATGACTCATAAAGGCGGTGGCTTTAGCGCCAAACTCAATTACCAATACAAATTGGGCAAGAAACAACAATATGGCTTAAGTATTGGTTGTGAATACGGCCAAAGAACGGAGGCCATTCAATTGAATGAAAGCAGTTTTGATATTGCTGCAAGAGACAATTCTGGTAAAATATTACAATACACACAGATTTTAATCAAAGTGATATTGGGCAACGATACAACCGTGTATTTAGCCTCCTCCAACTATGCCTTGGCGACCACCAATAAATACAAAATCATCAGCATTCCAATTGAATTCAGCCGTGACTTTGCCATTAGCCAACATAGTTTTGCTCAATTAAGTACTGGCTTAGGCTTAACCTATATTCAAAGTCAAAACAACACCCATATTGATATGATTTGGGGCGACAACAAAACCGTAAGTAAACAAGAGATGATAAATGCCACATTAAATGCAAAGCTTGCCTTGTACACGCAATTCAACAACATTGGTTATATAGGTGTTTACGCAGGCTACAAAGATTATTTGCAACCATTGACGGTGAACGCCAATCAATACCGCATTCACATGAGGGATTTACAAATAGGATTGAGCTTTAGAAAGCCCTTATGATTTGAGTGGAAAATCTCTGCCATGAGGCGCTTCATACAAACGGTCTTTGCTTAAACTTTTGAAGTAATCAAAAGTCAATTTAAGCCCCTCTTGCCTGTTCACTTTAGGTGTCCAACCCAACAATGCAGTTGCCTTGCTGATATCTGGTTGCCTTTGCTTTGGATCGTCTGTTGGCAATGGCTTATACACGACTTTCTGAGTTGTTCCTGTCAATTGAATAATTTCTTGAGCAAATTCGTTGATGGTTATTTCATCTGGGTTACCAATATTCACTGGGCTTGAACAATCACTCATCAACAATCTATAAATGCCTTCGATTAAATCATCCACATAACAAAAAGAACGGGTTTGAGAACCATCTCCAAAGGCTGTTAAATCTTCTCCTCGCAATGCTTGACCAATAAACGCAGGCAAAACTCTGCCATCGTTTAAACGCATACGCGGGCCATAGGTATTAAATATTCTTACAATTCTAGTTTCTAAACCATGGTAAGTATGGTAGGCCATGGTAATGGCCTCTTGAAAACGCTTGGCTTCGTCGTATACGCCTCTAGGACCAACTGGATTCACATTGCCCCAGTAGTCTTCACTTTGCGGATGCACCAATGGATCACCGTATACTTCACTGGTTGAGGCCACTAATATTCTAGCGTTTTTGGCCTTGGCTAAACCCAATAAATTATGGGTACCTAAAGAACCTACTTTTAGCGTTTGAATTGGGATTTTCAAATAGTCAATAGGACTTGCAGGTGAAGCAAAATGCAAGATGTAATCCAAATGACCTGGCACAAATACGAACTTAGACACATCGTGATGGTAAAACTCAAAATCTTTGAGCGCAAACAAATGTTCAATGTTTCTGAGGTCACCTGTAATGAGGTTATCCATACCAATTACATGGTAACCTTCTTTAATAAAACGGTCGCATAAATGAGAGCCTAAAAACCCTGCTGCACCCGTGATCAATACCCTTTTTTGTGTCATAATTATAGTCCTGTATGCCTTCCTATGCAATCGTAATAAAATCCATACCCCAAAACATCACTTGGTTCGTAAATATTGCGCCCGTCAAAAATGGCCTTATGCTTCATGATCTGAGACATCTTATCAAAGTTGGGTGATCTGAATTCTGGCCATTCGGTTACCACTACTAATGCATCTGCATCTGCTAAGGCTTCGTATTGATCTTGGCTGTATTGAATGGTATTACCCAAAATTCTTTGGGCTTCGTGCATAGCCACTGGATCATAAGCTTTTACCTGAGCGCCAGCTTTTAACAAGGCATCAATTAAAACCAAACTTGGTGCTTCGCGCATATCGTCCGTTTTGGGTTTAAAAGACAGTCCCCACAAGGCAATAGTTTTTCCATTTAAATCTGCAATGTGTTTTTTGAGTTTATCAAACATCACTGTTTTTTGGTGCTCATTAACTTGCTCAACAGCTTTTAAAACTTGCATGTTGTAGCCATTCTCACTAGCCGTTTTGATGAGAGCCTTAACATCTTTGGGGAAACAAGATCCACCATAGCCAATGCCCGGATAAATAAATTTATGACCGATTCTGCTATCACTGCCTATGCCCCTTCTGACCATATTCACATCAGCCCCCATGATTTCACACAAATTGGCAATATCATTCATAAAACTGATTTTAGTTGCCAGCATACTATTGGCGGCATATTTAGTCATTTCAGCACTGGGAATATCCATGAAAATGCATGGATGACCATTCAACAAAAACGGTTTGTATAAACGGCTCATCACTTCTTGAGCCCTTTCAGATTCAACCCCGATAACTATTCTATCAGGTTTCATGAAATCTTCAATGGCTGCGCCTTCCTTTAAGAATTCAGGATTACTGGCCACGTCAAAACTCAAATCACTTGCTCTTTGATTCAAAGCCAATTGTATAGCCGTTTTCACTTTTTTAGCGGTCCCAACCGGCACAGTACTTTTGGTCACAATTACCATGTAATCATTCATGTGCTGACCAATCTCTGAAGCCACGCCTAAAACATATTTAAGATCGGCACTACCATCTTCGTCAGGCGGTGTACCAACGGCAATAAACACGACTTCACAATCTTGAATACTCTCGCTCAATTGCGTTGAAAAACTCAATCGGCCCTTATCAAAATTGCGTTTCACCATTTCATCTAAACCAGGCTCGTATATGGGCAATACCCCTTGTTTTAACAAGTCAATTTTCTTCTGATCTATGTCTATACAAACCACATTTAGCCCTACTTCTGCAAAGCATGTGCCTGTAACTAATCCGACATAACCTGTTCCTACTACCGCTATTTTCATGTATGTGTTAAACTGTTTTTAAATGTATTAATAATGGTTTGAATTTGAGCGTCTGTCATATCTGTTCCTATTGGCAAACTCAAAACTGATTGACACAAGGCTTGTGCAACCGGCAATTGTTCTTGGCTTTTGTATGGCAGATGATCATTGATGGGCTTAGGATAATACACCATACTAGCAACGCCCTCCGCCAACAAAGCGGCTCTTATTGCTTCCACTGGATGCTTTAACACCAAAGTGTATTGATGGTAAACATGGGTGGTAAAACTTGGCACAAATGGAATTTGCACCCCTTGTATGGCTTGAAAGGCCTGATCGTATGCGTGAGCCACTGCTTGTCTTTCAGCAATAAACGCATCAAGGTATTTTAATTTAACCGATAAAATAGCGGCTTGCAAAGTATCCATCCTTGAATTGACCCCTACGATTTGGTGCTGGTATTTTTGAACTTGTCCGTGATTGGCAATTTGTTGAAGGCGTTCAGCCAATTGAGCATCATTGGTCATCACGGCACCAGCATCACCATAAGCGCCTAAATTCTTAGAAGGAAAAAACGAGGTGGTTGATATATGCCCCATGCAGCCTGTTTTAACTTTGCGACCATCGCTAAAGGTATACTCGGCACCAATAGATTGGGCATTATCTTCAATCACATATAAACCATGCTGCTGCGCAAAATTCAAGATGGGTTCCATGTGTGCTGATTGACCAAACAAATGCACCGGAATGATGGCTTTTGTTTTAGCTGTTAAAGCGTCTTGCAACTGCTGAATATCAATGTTAAAAGTTTTGGCATCAACATCTAGGTAAACAGGTTGATAGCCTAAAAGCTTACAAACTTCAGCAACCGCAATGTAGGAAAACCCTGGGGTAATGATTTCAGAACCCTTAGGCATATCGAGGGCCATTATCGCTAATTGCAAAGCATCCGTTCCATTGGCACAAGGTATTACATATTGAATGTTTTGGTAGTCTGCTAAAGCTTTTGCAAAAGATTTAACAGCTGGTCCTTGAATGTAATTGGCAGCGTACAATACCTCTTGAATAGCCGCATCAATCTCAGGCTTTAGCCTTAAGTATTGTGCTTGCAAATTCAACATAGGTATAGTCTCTGTGGGAGCCATGTGACTGCAAAGATAATTGAAATGGCTATAGAATAAAACCCTATCAAGAAACAGCTATTTAAGTGACCAATATCACAAATACGACGCCAATGGGCTTGTAATTTTGTAGTATAAAATTAGAAAAAGTATGAAAGTAGAACAGATTTACACCGGATGTATAGCCCATGCAGCCTATTATATAGAACACAATGGCGAGGCAGCCATTTTTGACCCATTGAGAGAAGTGCAACCATACATCAATAGAGCAGACAAAGACCAGGCAAAAATCAAATATGTTTTTGAAACCCATTTTCATGCGGATTTTGTTTCGGGCCATTTAGATTTAGCCAATAAAACAGGGGCTCAAATCATTTACGGACCAACTGCAAAACCGAGCTTTGAAGCCGTTGTTGCTTTTGATGGTCAAGTCTTTAAACTAGGGGATTATAAAATCACTGCTATACATACACCAGGGCATACCATGGAAAGTACTTGCTATTTATTGACAGATGAAAACGGCAAAGACCATGGCATTATTACTGGCGATACTTTATTCATTGGCGATGTTGGCAGACCAGACTTAGCTCAACATGTTGTTGCTGAGCTGACACAAGAAAAATTAGCCAATCATTTATTTGATTCCTTGCGCAACAAAATTATGCCGCTCAATGATGATTTAATTGTATACCCTAACCATGGCGCAGGCAGTGCTTGCGGAAAAAACATGAGCAAGGAAACTACTGATACTTTAGGCCATCAAAAACAAGTGAATTATGCCTTAAGAGCCAACATGACGCGTGAAGAATTCATTGCTGAACTATTAGATGGCTTAAGCACACCGCCGAGTTACTTTCCGAAAAATGTATTGATGAATGTTCAAGGGTATGAAAGTCTTGACAGCATTTTAGAAAAAGGCAGCAAAGCGCTTGACCCTCATACATTTGAGGCAGTTGCCAATGCCACTGATGCACTCTTGCTTGATACCAGAGATGCCAATGCTTTTGCAAAGGCGCATATTCCCAACTCTATTAATATTGGGATTGATGGCAATTTCGCACCTTGGGTAGGCGCATTGATTACGGATATCAAACAAGCCATTTTAATTATTGCCGACGAAGGCCGCGAACAGGAAGTCATTACAAGATTATCAAGAGTTGGTTTTGACCACTCAATAGGCTGTCTTAAAGGGGGCATAGCTGCCTGGCAAGCCGCTGGTTTTGCGACCAATCAAATCAAACGCCTTAATCCAACTGAATTTGCAACAACTTACAAGGCCGGCACACTAACCATTGATGTCAGAAATGCCGCTGAATATAGATCTGAACATTTAAGCCATGCCATCAATATTCCCCTAGATGACATCAACAATCACCTAAGCGAATTTCCTAAAGACCAAGCCTTTGTTATCCATTGTGCAGGAGGCTACCGCAGTATGATAGCCGCTTCTATTTTAAGCGCAAGGGGTTGGCAAAACTGCGCAGATGTTGAAGGGGGGTTTAGCGCCATAAAGCCCTTAGGCTTAGCATGCATTACTCAAACTTGTCAAACTAAACTAAACCAATAAACTATGATGATTACAGATGACTTTTTAGTCGCCAACTTAAAATGCAGTGGTTGTGCTAAAACCATTCAAAACAAACTCAGTGAAATACCCGGTGTTTTAACCGTTAAGGTAGATCCTGAACAGGCCAGTGTAAAAGTAGAACATGAAGAGAGCACGCTGAGAAGCAGCCTAAGCGAACAATTAAAAACTTTAGGCTACCCAGAAATTAGCGACGACAACAACCTTTTAACCCAAATGAAAAGTTACGCCAGTTGCATGATTGGCAAATTAAGCGACTAAATATGAACAGTTCATTTCAAGCAATCATTAATGGCGATCAACCTGTGTTGATAGATTTTCATGCGGAATGGTGTGGCCCATGTAAAACCATGAAACCTATTTTAGAAGACCTCAAACAACAAATGGGCGACAAGGTAAAAATCATTAAGATTGATGTCGACAAAAATCAAAGATTGGCTGCAGAGCTAAAAATACAAGGAGTCCCTACTTTGATTTTATACCGAAATGGTCAAGCGCTTTGGCGTCAAAGTGGTGTGGTGAGTAGTATTGATTTAAAAAACAAAATCAACTCCTTGGCTTAAAGGGCTGCATACAAATATCGTATAGCACTTTAATGTCTTTAACTTCATCGCTCAAAGGTGCTTGTTGGAAAACCACTTCTGCATACTGCAATTGCAAAGCGTTATTTTGATTTTGCATGATCAAAGGCTTAACAATTGGCCAAAATTGTAACTGCCCTGCCTCATCTTTGTACAATTCAATTTTCAAGTACGCACACAAATGACACCAAGTGTAAATATCATAGGCCACAAAATCGGCTAAGCTGTATATAGCAAATCCTTTTTTGACTTGGCCGGTCTGCTTTGAAGTGTACTCATAAAAAGTCCAAGGTTGTAAATTGTGTGGGTGAGACCCTGCAATAATGTCAACACCAGTGGCTTCAAAAACATGTTCAAACAAGTCAACTGTTTGTTCTGATGGATAAGCCTGATAAGCATTTCCACAATGCAAGGAGCATATTATAAATTCTGCTCCAGCGGCTCTGCACAAGTCAACTTCATTGACGATTTCCTGAATATCACAATTGTAGGTATTCAACCTCAATGCGTTCACTTTCCATGGTTTATCCATGGGTCTTTCAAATTGATTTAAACTAAAAGTAAAGGCCACAAAACCAATCTTAATGCCATGGCATTCGATTATAGTAAAAGCTTGGTCTTGCGATTCCTTTCTAGCGCCTACGGCCTTGATTTTATTCGCCTCTAAATAGGCTAAGGTTTGATCTAAGCCTTCAACGCCTTGGTCTAAACTGTGATTATTACAAACGCTCAGCACATCGTAGCCTTTGAATTGCGCATTACCTGAGAAAACTCGCATCATGTCTTCATTGGCATTGAAATGCATATCATTCAACATGACCTCAGGTACAAATGCAGGTGGCAGTTGGCTTACCAAAGGGGTTTCCAAATTGGCAAACACAACATCAGAAGCAAAAAAATCTGGCCCCACGCTTTGCCATAAGTTTTGGGTATTTTGAGCTGTGAGCATGGCATAAGGCATTAAATCGCCCCCAATAGATAGCGTTGCCAACTTCTTGTATTGACCTGGCTGTCCAAGTGGTTTAAAATGTTGGCGCACACGCTCGCTGCCTGGCAAATCAGATGACTTAAAATAGTATTTATACGCAAAATACAGAATGTCTTTAAACGACATGAAGCGTGGATTTTCTTCAAATACCCTTGGGTATTTCCAAGCTTTTCCTTTTAGGACATACAAAGGTAAACACAAGACATAAATGAGGCTGCAAAGCAACTTTCCAAAACCTGAATATGGTCTTACAATTTTCAAAGGATTAAGCGCCTAACATTAATCTGCCTAAATAGAAATACACACTTAAGCCCACTACGTCATTCAAGGTAGTAACAAAGGGCCCTGTGGCTAAGGCAGGATCTATCTTGAACTTTTCGAGTATCAATGGGATGATGGTCCCTAATAGCGATGCAAAAATTATCACTGTGATAAGGGCAACACTTACCACTAAGCTTAAGTTAGATTGTTGTCCTAGAAAAATATTGAACATTAACAATATAGCAGAACAAGCCAAACCATTGATTAGAGAAACAGCAAATTCTTTGGCCAATTTTGGAATAATGTTTTTACTTGCTAAGGTGTTATTGGCTAAGCCTTGAACAATAATTGCCGAAGATTGCACGCCTGCGTTTCCTCCCATTGCCGCTACTACTGGCATAAAAAAGGTTATCTGTGGCAAGGCTGAAATGTCGCCTTCGAAATGGGATACTAAAATCGAACTACCTAAGCCGCCTAAAAGGCCTACCATTAGCCAAGGCAATCTCGCCCTAGATAATATCAGCACTTTATCGTCACTGGCAACGCTCTCACTCAAACCCGCTTGTAATTGGAAATCCTTATCGGCCTCTTCTTTGATGAAATCAATGACATCATCAATAGTAATCCTTCCGATTAAACGGTTCATGCTGTCAATTACTGGAATAGTGATCAAATCATATTTGTTCATTAATCTAGCAACTTCCTCTCCTGTAGCATAAGCATTGACTGCAATAAATTCCGTATTGGTTATTTCTATTACAGAGGTGTGGGCCTTAGACAATACAATATCTTTCAAAGACACAACCCCTTTTAAGATGGTTCTGTCGTCAACAACGTAAACTGTATGAACTGATTCTACCTCCTCAGCTTGGGTTCTGATCTCTTCTATACATTGGCTCACCGTCCAATTGTGTTTTACTTGAACCAATTCTTTAGCCATTAAACCACCGGCAATGTCATCGTCGTAATGCAACATTGTGGTGAGGTTTTTGGCATATTCTTGATCATGTAAAAAAGACAAAACTTCTTCCGCTTTTCTGGTCGGCAATAAATTGAGAATATCTACAGAGTCATCAGAATCCAAATAAGAAATAACATCGTCCGCTATTTCTTGAGGTGAATAACCCTTAAAGAAACGCTCTTGTAATTCAGGATCAAGCGAACGAATCACTTCAACTGCGTATTCTTTCTCTACAACCTTTATAATGTATTTGGCTTCATCTAACTCAATATCCCAAAAAATATCAGCAACGTCTTCAGGGTGATGGTCCTGAAGCAAAGCCACAACCCCATCTTGATCCTGAGCTTGGATCAAAGGCTGAATAAGCACCAAAAGTTCTTTATCTGTTACTTGATGGCTCATTGTTGTTCAATGAATTGAGTCAGTTTAATAAAATCTTGAACGCTGAGTTGTTCAGCACGCAATTTAGCAAATTCATGGCTTTCTTGCAGATTAAATTTGTGTAAAGCATTGCGCAATGTTTTACGGCGTTGGTTAAAAGCTGCCTTCACCACTTCAAAGAACAAAGTCTTAGAACATGGCAAAACTGTATTGGCCTTTCGAACACATTTAATAACGCCAGTAAACACTTTAGGTGGCGGAGTGAATTTTTCAGGTCCTACTGTAAAGGCATACTCACAATCATAAAAAGCATTAAGTAAAACGCTCAATATGCCATAGGTTTTAGACCCTTCTTTGGCGACCAATCTTTCTGCCACTTCTTTTTGGAACATCCCACCAAACCCTTGAACATGTTCAATATTGTCTAAAATTTTAAAAACAATTTGAGAGCTAATATTGTAAGGAAAATTCCCAATTATAAGCATATCATTGGCAATTTGACTCAGGTCAAAACTATGCTTTAAAAAATCGCCTTCTGTTAAGTGCAAGCCTTTGGGTACAAAATGTGTGGTCAAATAGGCCACTGATTCGGTATCAATTTCAATAGCTGAAACAGCAGGATAATATTGAAGCAAATGTTCTGTTAAGACCCCAGTACCAGGGCCAATTTCGAGCACCGGCAGTGACTGAGGGTGTTTAGTAAACAACAAAGCCACATCTTGAGCCACAGATGGATCATTCAAAAAATGTTGTCCGAGGTGTTTCTTGGCTTTGACTGAGAATTTCACGATTCAAATTTACAGTCAATTCCCCGATATGCCTAAAATATTCCCTTGAAATATATTCTTGGTACGGTTTTTGAAATTTCAAAAAAGAATTGCATTTTTGAACTCATATGAAAAACATTTTACTTTCATCGCTGCTCAGCTTGGTCGTATTTCCGATCATGGCTCAAGAAACCCCAGGCCAAGTGCCTACTATGGTTGCTCAGCCCAGCCTAAACCCTGAATTTGTACAATTTAAAGTCACAGCTCATGATTTTGGCAATGTGAAGCAAAACGTACCGGCCTCTTACACCTTCGAATTTAAAAATGTTGGCAATAGAGACATTTCATTGATCAATGTGCAAGCTTCTTGTGGTTGTACTACTCCAAACTGGAAAGGTGGCGTATACAAACCAGGCGAAACCGCTCAAATTACTGCTACATACAATGCTGCATCAGAAGGTTACTTTTCTAAGAATGTTACTGTAACCACTTCAGAAGGTGTTACCCCATTGAATATTTCAGGCATGGTTTTAGTGCCAAATGCTTTTGACCAATGGAAACATACTCAAGATTCAATTGATGCTTCTAAAAACAAAGTTGAAGCTAAAGCTAAAAGCACTTCAAAAAGCAAAACTGCTAAAAAAGTAAAAGACACTAAGACAAAAGCCATTATGGAAGGCGACCGTCCTAAAGTAACACCAACAAACAAATAAATTAACAGACCTTTACAATATGAAAAAACTAGCATTATTTAGCTTTACAGCGCTCTTAGTATTGAGCATGGAAGCTTTTCAAGTAGACCAAGCCGCTAAAAAACCAAAGAAAGCCGTAAAAGCAACAAAAGTAGAAGCTCCAAAAGTTGTCTTATCAGACAAAGCCTACGATGTTAAATTTGACAAAACTTTTCACGATTTTGGCAAAGCGACTGAAGGCGATCAAGTAGAAACCATTTTCGTTATCACTAATGTAGGCAAAGAGCCAGTAATCATCATGAGCCACGAAGTGCAATGCGGTTGTACCACGCCTACTTATTCTAAAGAACCAATCATGCCAGGACAAAGCTCTAACATTAAAGTTGGTTTTAACACCAACGGCAAAATGGGCGTGAACGACAAAACGGTTAAAATCACAACCAATGGTGGCGTTCATGAATTCAAATTCAAATGTGAAGTGGTAGCCAAAACAGCTGTTGATCCAGTTGCGCCAAATGGCAATACCATTAAATTAAAAGCCAAATAGTTTCATCAATTTTTATGTATACAGCGTTGCAGCTTGCTGCAGCGCTTTTTTTATGACTATAGCACGTTGTTTTATACCATTTATCCTTAGCTTGAATATGGTCAATATTCAGTGGTCCACTCAAACTATTGAATTAGGCTCAATTGCCTATGACAGCACCGTTAACACTCAAATTTGGGCAGTCAATAAAAGTGACCAAACTTGGGAAATAGAGAATATTCAAAGTGGTTGCGGTTGTATAAGTACCCTTGAGTCCAATAAACTAATTGCCGTTGGAGACACTTTCAAATTAAAGCTGCGCTTCAAACCTCAGAAAAAAGGCATACAGCAAAAATCTATTGTTGTCTATAGTAATTTAGGGCTTTTTGAAGTTTGGCTGAAGGCTGATGTTAAAAATTAATTTTCGGCATAATATTTGTAACTATTCCATCGAGTTAACCTGCTTATGACAACAATTTTTACCTATTTATTGAGTTTCATCGCTCTTGGCTTTCAATCTTTTTCAAACCCATCTTTGACGGATGAGCCTAAAGAAATTGAATGGAAGAAAACCACGCATGACTTTGGAGAAATCGTTCAAGGTACTAAGGCAAAATACACCTTTACCTTTACCAACAAAGGCACTACGCCTATCGTGATTTCTAATGCAACGGCTTCTTGCGGTTGCACTGTTCCAAACTTCAGCAAAGAGCCTGTTGCTCCAGGTGCTCAAGGTTCTGTTACTGCTATTTTTGACTCTTCTGGCAAAAATGGCAACTTTGCTAAAAACATTACAGTGGCGACCAATGTTGGTCAATCTATTCTGTACATCAAAGGCAATATTGTAACAGAGCAATCTAAACCTAAATCTCCTGTGCAGATTGGCGATTAATTAATAATTTTTCTCTCTCTAAAAACCTTACACTAGCTGTAAGGTTTTTTTTTGCATCTTTGTAAGCAGTGTTAGAGCAATCGTTTAAGGATATAGTATTGGTTGGCCATACTTTGCTTAATGCAAGAACAAAAGTATTCTTATTTGAATTTGATTGTCCTGTAGTGGTAATACCTGGTCAATTTATCATCATTGAATTCAAGACCTCTAATGATAGTTTTCAAAGAAGTTACTCAGTGGCCAGACAAATCAACCCTAAAACAGTTGAACTATGTGTGTCTTTTAAACACAATGGCAAGGCCAGTCCAATTTTATTTTCTGCTCAGGTTGGAGACGCTTTTAAAGCCAGTATGCCTCAAGGCAGATTTACTTTACCTGAATCACCAGACCCTAATTGTCACTTAGTAATGATCGCTACCGGCACTGGCGTTGTGCCATTTGTGGCAATGATTGAACACCTTTTAAATGTTCAAAAACACAAAGGCCCTATAACACTTTACTTTGGCTGTAGAACAGAAGCCGAATTACTATATTCGGACGCTTTCAATGCATTGGCTAAAACCCATAATAACTTCAATTATATAGCTACATTAAGCCAATCAGATTGGTCTGGGCCTAAGGGTTATGTTCATGCACATTACCTATCAGATTTCGCCAACAGGCCTAAAGCCTTGTTCTATTTATGTGGTTGGCAAAACATGGTAAAGGAGGCGCGCGAAAACATCAAATCTTTAGGCTATTCTAGACTTGAAATCAAAGCAGAACAATACGATTGATGTTATGAGGACTGCTTTTATTCATAGTTCAAGGTTGATTTGGAAAGCCATTCAACACAAAAGATTAAGCAATTATCTGTTGTTATTGGCGAGTTATTATTGGTCAAAATGGACAGGAAAACCGCATGTTTGGGCTTGGCCTATGGCAATCTCTATTGAACCGACTACGTCTTGCAACTTAAGATGCCCTCAATGCCCGAGCGGATTGCGCAGTTTTAATCGGCCTACTGGCATGCTTCAAACTGAAACCTTTGAACGTATCATTCAAACCCTACACCATAAAAGCATCTACTTAACTTTTTATTTCCAAGGTGAGCCCTATTTAAATCCTCAGTTTTTACCCATGGTTAAAACGGCAACTGATTTGAAAATGTATGTTTCAACCAGTACCAATGCCCACCATATTGATGAGGCTAAAGCCAAAGCAACTGTATTAAGTGGACTTGATAAATTAATCATCTCCATTGACGGCGTCGATCAAAACACATACAGCCAATACCGTGTTGGCGGACAATTGCAAAAAGTACTTGATGCAACAAAGGCATTGGTAAAAGCTAAAAAAGACTTAAAACGCAATACACCAGAATTGGTATGGCAGTTTATCGTATTCTCTCACAATGAAGATCAATTACCCGAAATCAAACGTTTGGCTAAAGAGTATCAAGTAGATCGCTTATCCATCAAAACAGCTCAAATATACGATTTCGAACAAGGCAATGACTTAATGCCAAGTAATCCTGAATATGCTCGCTACAAAGCCACTGAGACCGGCTATCAATTGAACACCAAGCAACTCAAGCACTGTTGGCGTTTATGGCATTCTACAGTGTTTACTTGGGATGGGAATATTGTACCCTGTTGTTTTGATAAAGATGCTTTGTACAGTATGGGCAATGTGCAGACCACTGCATTTGAAACTATTTTTAAAAATCAAGCTTATCAAAACTTTAGGCAAACGGTTTTAAAGGGTCGTCAACACATTGATATATGCCAGAACTGCAGTGAAGGCTGTACAGTTTGGAAGCACTAACGAACAACAAAGAAAGTGCCCCTGTGTTCATACCATCGTTTGTCGGAATCAAAATAGGTGATTTTATAAACGTAAATATCTTGTTCCACTAATGCCCCTTTGTAAGTACAATCCCATGTAGCATTTACATCTTCTGTCGTAAACAGTTTCTCTCCCCAACGGTTATAAATGGCAAAAGTGTATTGAGTAGGCGTGAAATTCCACACCTTAGTAAAGGCATCGTTCAAACGATCAGCATTTGGACTTACAGCGTTAGGGATAAATATAAAGTGAGGGCAAGAATCTTTGAATTCAATGGCATCACTTGCTGTACAACCTTTGTCTGTTCTAACAACTACAGAATATACCCCTGGCAAATTAACTTGAATGGTCCTAGAGGTTTGGTTATTGGGTTTCCATAAATAGGTATAGCCTGCACCT
>JAURIG010000109.1 GCA_030832905.1 Bacteroidota bacterium | reverse complement strand
GGGTTGCTGGTGCTATTGCCTACATTGATGTGCAATACATTGAAATCAATATTGTTTAAGAGGCTTCCGAATTGGCCGTTGTTGGAGGGCTCTCCTCCAGGAAATCCGAAGGCTTGATTGCTGTTATAGGCTTTTAAATCTAGACTGCTGTTGAGGGCGTCATTGCTCAAATCGACCATGATTTCAACGCGTTCGCCTACTAATAATTTAACGCGTGTTACGCCTACAGGGGCGTTTAATAAACCGCCGTCGTTGCCTATGATGTAAAAGGTTCTGTTGTCGCTGAAACCTAAATTGTAGCCTCTTTCAACTTCTGCATTTAAGATCCTAAGTCTTACCCATTGCTTTGGTAAAGTGGTTTGGGCATTCATTACACCGTTGCTCAGGAGGTAATCGCCGTAGGCTACGTTTTGCACTACGAATTGGTTATTGGTGGTGAATCTTCTACTGGTTAAGACTAGAGGAATGTCGTCAACTCCGTAGGTTCTTGGCAATTTTAGTTTGGCTTCGTTGCTGTCTCTGATTATGATGAATCCACCTAAGCCTTTGCTGAGGTGTTCAAGTGTCATTTCATGTAAATGCGGATGGTACCAAAGGGTTGAGGCTTGGTTGTTAACGGTCCAGTAGGGTTGCCATACGGTGCCTGGTGGAATGACTTGATGGGGACCTCCGTCCATTACAGCTGGTAAGTGCATGCCATGCCAGTGTATGGTGCTGGAGTCATTAAGTTTGTTTTTGACTTGCATCTGGACCTGTTGTCCTTTATACATGATCAAAGTGGGTCCCCAAAAACGGCTTTGGTTAATGCCGCCGGTTATGGTTTGATTGCCCGTTTTAAGTTGAGCAAAGGTGTCTTTTAGGGTGAGCGAAAAGTTAGGCCCAGTAAGGGTGTCTGGTATCCAAAGGGTGTTGTATTGCGCATGGCTTAGCATTGTAGCGCATACAAATAGACTTAATAAACAGCTTTTCATTATACAATGTTAGACGATTCATTTTATTTAATCCCTTTATTTTTTTTATAAATCCTAATTTGTCTTTTGAACTCCATGCCCCAAGCTAAGATGAGTAGGGGTAATACGATGCCAACTAATGGGTTGAATGCATAGGCTGTTTTGAAGTCAAAGTGCATGGCGTGTTGAACGGCTCTGGTCATGCCACAGCCATAACAGGTTTGATCGAATAAGGTGATAGATAAACACACAGATCGACCAATATCAAAAAAATCTGCTGGCAACAACACTACCGCAAGGGGCAATGCTATTAACCAGCAGAGATTGAATAGGTTAATGAGGGGGTTAGAGCGTTTCGTCGTATTCGCCATCCATTGGTTGTAAGTCGCCAAATAAAATACGGATGAAGTCGATAAGCGCCCAGATACCACAACCGCCTGCAGTTAATAATTGGATGAGGCCAATGGTGGTGTAGCCCAAATAAAAACGGTGTATACCTAAAGCGCCTACAAAAAAGGCTAACAATAAGGCTATAATTTGGCTTTTGCTTGAGCCATGTGTGGCTTGAGTAGCTTGCGTATTATCATCTGCTTTTTGAATTTGCGTTGGCTTTGGCTCAGATTGGCTAGCAATATTTTGAATTTCG
Source organism: Bacteroidota bacterium (assembly GCA_030832905.1). Classification (GTDB taxonomy): domain Bacteria; phylum Bacteroidota; class Bacteroidia; order NS11-12g; family UBA955; genus JABMMZ01. The sequence continues at coordinate 3,157 of JAURIG010000109.1, read as the reverse complement.
TTGTGGTGAACTTTGCTTTTTAAACTTTTTACAGCTGGTGCTTTTACAGCAGGCGCTTTTAGTTCAGGTAAAGCCAATACAGATGAAACGGTATTCATTGGCGTTTCCTGGGTCACAATGCTCGCTACATAATCATTTTTGGCTATGCCTCTTAAATGGCTTTTAGCGGCTTTTGTTTGGGTACTTGGCTTGGCGTCTTCAACCTTGCAAAGACCAATGTTCAAACCGTTTTTGTAGCGCATTTGTGTAATAGAAACGCTACCACAAGAAGCTGCTAGCATGGTAATGCACAGCATCAAACTAAGGTAAAGTGTTTTTTTCATAAGTAAAATTTAATTTAGGATAAAACAAAGCTATTCAATTATGCGCTATCCTCCACAATGAGTTATGCACAAGGGAAGGTAAACCCTAAGTGTTGAATTCATTAACCAAGGTCAATCAACAATGTAATTTAATTTTAAAATAGGATATATAAGTCCTATAAAGTTGTGCAAATTGATAAATGAGCAATAATTGTTTTTCAATTTATAAGTCAATGCGATAAACATACCCCTTACTAAACAATCTTTATTAATTGTACTATTTGGTTTAATCAAAAATTTTTACCATAATTGAAGTTATGAAGTGTTGGTATAAAGGCATTGCATTAGCCCTTATCTGCTCCCTTGTGGGATGTGGAGGCAGTAGCGTTAAGCCTAGAAAACATAAGAAAAAGCAGGATGAAGCCCAAGCAGCAGCTGTTGAATTGAGGGTCTTTAAACAGGAGGAACTAGCAGATTCAGTTCGTGTAAATTGGTCATGGGAAGATTATGCTGGCAATGTGTTTCAGGTGCAATATGCCATAGCTAAAAAAGACATTCAACGCTCAAAAGCCAATAGAGAGGCTCTAAGAGAATCGCCAATGGTAAAAAATTCGCCTGATTATGGCATGCTTACTGAATTTGATTCAAAAGCGTTAAAACCATTAGCTAAATCACTTAAAAAAATTGCCAAAGACAATCAGTTCAATGAGCGTCAAACTGCAGACATGGTCATTACCATGATTCAAAACATTGAGTACACGCTGGTGCATCCATATACTCATACTGATATGGAAAAATTAGACAAAGAAAATGGCGGCAGTTTTATAGCAGAGTACCATGGTCAATCAGAGCATAAACCATGGGATAAAGCACCTTATGGCGGTTGCGAAGAAAATATAGATCCTGCAGGGGTATACTCTCCAGTTGAATTCTTAACGACTTACCGAGGCGATTGTGATACCAGAACCATCACAGTTTATACGTTATTAAAATTATTAAACATAGAATCAATAGTGGTGAATGGCCCCGGTCACTCAATGCTCGCACTGCCTTATGCTCCCTCTAATCCCGCAGCGCCAGTTATTCAATGCAAAGGACAAAACTATTATTTTTTAGAAACCACTGTGTTTATTAAAAACGAAGATTTTGTTGGGCCTCAAATAGGTGATGTACCACAAGAATTCAACGCATCAGAATGGTTCCCAGTTCTCATTTAATCTATCAAAATTTAAAAACAATTAATCACAATATCGTATGATCACATTACCCCTTATTTATTTAATCATCAGTTTAGTATTAGGTTTAGCCCTAATCGTAATTTCACACAAAGTCTTATCGAATGTCATGTTAAAGCGTTTCTCATTAGGCGCTGAAACCATGACCTTTAATTTATTAGCTGCCGGTTTAATGGTGTCTTTAGCTATGTTAATGTCTGAAGCGGCCAAACCAATGATTGCGCTAATCAACTTCTTGTCAAGAGGTCAACAATCAGGTTGGGAAATGACAGCCGTATTCTACATTTTAGGGTTTTATTCACTACTTATAGTAGTCGCCTTGTCTATCATTTTTGGCAGTGTATTTTTCTTTCACAGAATGACAGGCAACCTCGATGAACAAGCTGAACTATCAAAACAAAACAACGGTGTAGCATTGTTGCTCTCTATGTTGTTGGTGTCTATGACTTTGTTTTTGAAGTCACCTCTAGTAGCGGTATTTGAAGCACTAATACCTTACCCGAATTTTGCTTATTAAGCACTTGCTTTAATCCAACAGCATCGCTTTTAACACAGCCTTTACCGCTTTGATTTTGCTGTCGCTGAGGTGGGTTATTTTTTGGGTTAATCTTTTTTGGTCAATGGTTCTGATCTGATCTAAAACCATCCATGCAGCCTTGCCTTTCACTTTTAAAGCAACGCGTGTTGGATAAGCTTTGGATTTTGAGGTAATAGGGGCTACAATTACAGTTGCAATGTTGTGATTCATCTCGTTGGGGGAGAGAATGACACAAGGTCTTGTTTTTTTAATTTCATGGCCTTGGCTTGGATCAAAGTTGGCCAAGATAATATCGTATTGATTGACTACCATTTTTCAAATACATCATCTTCCAAAACATCGGGAATAAGCAATCTGTCGTCATGGGTTTTATGCATTTGTTTGAAGGCTTTGTCCCAATCCTTACGGCTACTTTTGAGTGGCTTTAATAGAAGGCCCTCAGGGGTCATCTCCAATTCAAGGCTGTCTTCAAAATTGTATTTTTCCATCATGGTTTTCGATAATCGTATGCCTTTAGAATTGCCGATCTGTATGATTTTAATTTCCATATAGTAATTACAAAGTAAGTACATCTATTGGATTAAAACAAAAGTACTTTTAATTAAATAATAGGTTTAATGGAATTGATAAGTGATGCTTTTTCAGAAATTAAAAGGGGGGCTGCGTGATCTCTGGAGGGGGAGGCTTAAAAGAAGTATAGCCTGCTGCGTGGTTTTAAAAGGGGAGATTACTGGCGTGATCTCTGGTGGGGGAGGCTAAATCGAAGTATAGCCTGCTGCGCATGCTATTTTTTCTTTTTCATATCCTTCCTCAAGTACAAAAACCGGGTACTTGGTAAGTCTACTTAAAAGAAAAAAGTCTTAACAATGTTAAGACTATACTTCGATCGCGGAGAGTAAGAGATTGTCTGGCGTGATCTCTGGTGGGGGAGGCTTAAAAGTTAGAACAACAATTAAAGTATAAACAAATGACAAAGTTAATAGGTAGTATTATTTTAGGATTATTCCTAACAGTATTTTTATTTCAATCGTGTGAACGAATTGATGCAGGACATGTAGGTGTTAAGGTAAATCAGTATGGTG
>JAURIG010000108.1 GCA_030832905.1 Bacteroidota bacterium | reverse complement strand
AGAAGTCAATGAAAACCGTTGTATTGATGGCATAGTCTCTTGTGAATTCCCCATCATTTCCTATGCTGCTGCCGGCATCTACAAAGCCTTAGGCTATAACGAAGCCTATTTTAGACTGCTCACCTATTTGCTCTTTAGCATAGGCGCCTTAGCCTTATTCTTACTCTTTAAACGCTGGCTGAACACCCTCATCAGCTTTGGCCTTGTATTTTTACTGCAAGCCTCTCCTGTTATGTTGTTTTACAGCGCTAATTTTTTACCAGACATGGGCGCATTAGGCTTAGCCTTGTTGGCTTGGTATCTCATTTTTTTAGTGTACATCCCTCATCCTTATCATCCTAATAAAAGTCATTGGCTTTACAAGGCTGCCATTGTTTTAAGTTTAAGTTTGGCCATTGCCATAAAGACCACCATCATGATACAATGGTTGAGCCTATTAGCTTTGTTGTTAAGCCAAATCGTTTGGCCAAAAACCAAAGTGGTAGTCCATAAACGATCTTTACTGTTTGTGTTATTAGGCAGTTTAATCTTGCCAGGTATTTGGTATTTATGGAGCAGGCATTTAGCGGCAGCCCACAACAGCCAATACTTTTTGATGAGCCTTCCTGAATCCAATTCATGGCAAGCCTATTTAGAAGCTTGGGCCGTATACTTGGCCAATTGGCCTGAACAACTACTCAGTTACCCGCTCATACAAATTGCAACTGCATTGCTCCTATTAAGCGCTTTGTTGAAACCATGGAGCAACCCAAGTTTATGGCGATTAAGCATGATCAATAGCTTTGGAAGTCTTGCTTTTTTATGCCTCATGATGGAACAGTTTAAATACCACGACTATTACATCATCTGCTTGAGTCCTGCCCTTGTCTTTAATTGGCTGTGTTTGGCCCAAACCATTCAACAATTAAAACCTCGATGGTGGTGGGCAAAAGTCTTGGCTTTTTTCAGTGTATTGTTGGCTTGCAATTACCAATTCAACAGAGGGCGTTTGAATTTAGAAGAACGCTATACCCCAGGCAATTATTGGGAGCAGTCTCACCACAATGTAGACAACTACAACGCCTTAAGACCTGCCCTAAAAGCCCACGGAATAGATCGCAATGCTTGTGTAGTGGTTGGCTATGATCCATCGCCTAATAACATCTTATACCTATTACATTTAAGAGGCCATAGACTCTCAAAAGACCACAATAACGAACGCATAGAGTACATACTTTATGGTGCACACCCAAGATACTTTATTAGTAACGACCGTGGTTTAGACAGCCTCATTCAAAACAAAGTAAGCGGCATGCAATTGCTAATAGAGCAAGCCCCAATTAAAGTATTTGAATTGTCTTACTCAGACAGTATGATACTTACATCTCATTAATGCTTTATAAACTTAATCGGCAAGTTGCCATTTAAATAAAGTACATAAACCCCTTGTGGCAAATGCATCACTGGCAGTGTGGTATTGTTTTCAAACACTTCTAACGCCAATGGCCATTTTTCACCCAAGACATCTATGGCAAAAGCGGATGTAATTTCAATAGAAGACACCGTTAATTGATCTTGAACAGGATTAGGATATAAGTGAATAGCATCTGTTTGAACTGTATTCAAATCGCTATTAGCTTCCACAGTAAAATGCCATTGAGCGGTATCCAAACCAGCAAATCTGTAGCCTAAGGAGTCAATCAAAGCATTGGAAGGAAAAGCAATAGCAATTCTTGCCCCTTTAGCAAAATCGGCATGGTTACTCCAGGTCAATTGATTGCCTTGCCATACCAAATTCACATCGTTCAAGGCTAAAGTGTTTTTAAGCAAACCATTCTCATAAACCTTCATTGATTTGATGGAATCCACTTGTAACAATTTATTGAATGTCAGTTGCAAAGGCGCAGCTGCCTGAACCTTTTGCGCATTGAGCAGCGGACTTAATGCCGAAACAGTTGGCAAGGCCACGGTTCTAAAATACCAATTGCCATAAGTCGCAGAAGCCGTTGCAATACCAAACGTATCAGTAAAACAAGAATCCATAGAATAACTGATAAAAGCATTCATGGCAAAACTCACACTTGGTGTAATTTCAACCACATTGCCATCAATACGCACCTGAGCAGAACCCACTGCAATGCTCTCTTTAATATTGCCATTTTCAAACAATTGAATATTGCCCACACTGCGCTTAAACAATCGTTCATTATAAGTCAAACGGATTTTAGCAGTAGGTTTTACCCCCAATGTTTGATGCGCTGGCCAAATCGATTGCAAAACCGGTTGTGCCCTTACCGTTCTAAAATGCCATGATGCTGAATCTTTGCCTGTCAATAAATAATTATTAGACGAATCTGAGAAACAAACGCTTGGCAGTAAAACACCAATGCGCGAGTTGACAGGGAATGGCTTCAAATGATAAATAAAAACAGAATCGTTTTTAACCTTCATTAAATCACTGTTAGTGGCAATGGTTTCATAGACTTGTCCATTGGCGAAAATGGTTATACTACTGTTGCGTCTCAAAACAGATTCATCCGTTTTAATGGTCAACACGGTTGACGGTAATACTAGGCTATCATTCAACTTAGGGAACACGGCTGTGATTTTAGGCGGCACTGTTTCATAATGACAAGAATACGGATAAGAATTGGCTTCAATAGTGCCCAAAGACGGCAACGATTTGCCGTTAAAGGCCGCATAGTTTTTTGGGTAATAACTGCATCTAAAAACTGAATTATTGCCTGGGGTTTGCCCATCGGATTGTATCCCTGTTTGAGTAACAGGATTGCGGTATTGCCAAACCAATTGTTTGTTGGAAGTCACTTCAAAGAAACGGCCTTGTACACCACTGCAAATAAGCACATTGCCATTGGGCAACATTTGAGCGCCAGAAATGATTTGAGAATAGAACTTAGTCTTAACAGAATCTTTGTAAACCCACTTAGCAGCTGAAGGCCCATAAATATTGCTAAAATTATAGCTGCCGTTACTTAAAATTGGCGTTTGAATAACATCAACAGTTGAATAGGCAGTATCTCTTCCCCAGCCATTATTAAACAATAAAATACAGCCAGAATCTCTATACCCATTTGGAATCCAATGGGCATTATGTTGTCTGAAAAGTTTGCGGTCACTACTATTGCCCATGCGGTAGGCCTGTGGATTACCCCAACGGTATAAGAAGTCGCCACCTTTATTGTGAGTGCCGCCATAATGAGCTGCTGCTTCTGCAGTACTTGTACTGTGGTCTATGACCCAAATTTCTGAAATGTTATGAGCACTGATCACAATCTGATCTAAATCTGCATTGTAGTCTAAACTATTGGCATGAATCCAATCATTGGTTTGTAAATTCAAGGCATAGTTAATGTCCATGCGCTCCGGATGAGTCGCTACATTGCCGAAATTGGGCAAGGTAGAATCAAGATCTTGAATGATATGATCTAATAAATCCCATTGCCAAATCACTTCTGCGCTGTCTGTACCATGGGGTTTAATTTCAATGATGCGTTCGCCCCACAAATCATCTTGAGTAGGCGAGAAATTCAAGGTAGAACGTCCAAGGTTTATGGCTTGATTTTTACTGATTGAATGCCATGCTAGGACTAAAATATTGCCATTGGGTAAAGGTCTGATATCATGGTGCTGACACAATGAATCATTAAATAGTTTATAAGACCAAAGCAAGCTGCCATTCCAATCGTATTCTTCTATCATACCCCCTCTACCGCCTGCAAAACCAAAAACAGTATCAGTATAAGTACCACATTTGAGCAAATGCCCATTAGGTTGTAAATACACTGATAAACCAGGGGTGTATTGGGTATGCCAAGAGTGAATTTTCTGACCACACTTATTCATTAAATAGGTGGTATCAACCCCAATTGGTGAAAACAGGATGTACCCGTTTTCATCGTTGCCATTGATTTTTTTGGTAAGACCTAAGGTTTTGGTTTGAGCTGAAACAGATGGTGCACAGAACAAAAGCAGACTGAAACTCACGCAAATATTGCGGACATAAATAGAGAGCATACGGAGATTTAAAAATCAAATATAGGTATTTAATGAATCAAATACAAGATTCATTAAAAAAACTGATACCCTTTATTATTGAATGGTATACCTCAACTTAACCCCAAAATTGGTTAATGAAGTAGGGAAAATATTGGAAGCATGTGGCTTAGAAGCACGTCTTTCGTAGTAGAATCTTAAGTTCACATTCTTATTGATCATGTAATTGATGTTTGGCTGAATCATAACCACCTTTTGACCATTGGCCACCGTATTGGAATTCAAATCCACTTGGTGAATGATGGTAAAATTATCTTGAACACTCACGCGTAAATCCATTAACAAGTCATTTTCTAAGTATACTTTTTTGCCGTTGAATTTGATTGGCAATTTTAAACCTGAGGTTCTGTAACTTAAATTAAACGACAAATCTTTTTGATGCATTTCAGTCAAAATCGCATTAGGCACATTCAATGAAATGTTGCGGCTTTGGTTTAATTTAAAGCCCCCTGTTATACCACTTTTGGTGGTCACATCGATACCAATCAATGGTGAGAATTGTTCACGCACAGTGACATTATTAATATTGTATTGGCTCACCAAATCTTTACCCCCTCTGGCAATGGCAGTATCACTGTAATACAAGTTGCTAGTGAAACCTCCTATGCTATATGTTCCTGTGTAACGGTGTTGAAGTGTTATGTTGCTAAAGATTTTACTCAAGCCTTTGATTTTACTCAAGCCGTTGTAGTTGATATTCCAGTTAGGCAAT
>JAURIG010000107.1 GCA_030832905.1 Bacteroidota bacterium | reverse complement strand
AAGGGCTTTGTTGAACAAGCCATGTTGTGTGGAACAGGTGCACTTGAGATCAAAAGTGGTTATGGTTTATCTGTTGACGCTGAATTGAAAATGCTTAGGGTGATTAAGCGCTTAAAAGCAGCTATGCCTATAGTGATTAAAGCGACTTTCTTAGGTGCTCATGCCATGCCAAAAGCCTATCAAAACAACAGAGAGGCCTATATTCAATTGATCATTAATGAAATGTTGCCAGTTATTGCAGAACAGGGCTTGGCAGATTTTATTGATGTGTTTTGTGATAAAGGATTTTACACCCCAGAAGAAACACAAACCATACTTTCTGCGGCACAGCATTATGGCTTGCCGGCCAAAATACACGGCAATGAATTGGGTTTAACAGGTGGAGTGCAAGTAGCGGTGGCTAATAAAGCATTGTCTGTTGACCATTTAGAACACTTATCAGAACAAGAGATAGATTGTTTGTTGCAAAGTGATACCATGCCTGTGGCATTGCCAGGGAGCTCTTTCTTTTTGAAGATTCCATATACGCCAGCTCGCCGCATGGTTGATGCCGGATTGCCAGTGGCAATTGCCTCTGATTTTAATCCTGGGAGTAGCCCACATTACAATTTGTTCTTTACTTGGAGCTTAGCCTGTTTATACAATGGCTTGTTACCTGAAGAAGGCTTTAATGCTTTAACCATTAATGCTGCAAAAGCGATGGGGTTGCAAAAGACCCATGGCAGTATAACAGTTGGTAAAACCGCCAATTTAATGGTGACCAAAGCCTTTAACCATATGAATGAATTGCCTTATTGGTTTGCTCAAAACCATTGTGTAAAGACCTTCAAAGTCAAATAAAAAAACCCCTCATTGCTGAGGGGTCTTCAAAATTATTGCGAAAGTGCTAATTACTTTTTATCAGCAGCTTCTTCCTTAACAACGTTTCTTGTCATCTTAACGGTAACGATTGCGTTGTCTTTGTTGTCTAACAATTCGATGTTAGAAGCTTCAATGTTCTTAACTTTGATTGATTGACCTAAATCCAATTGATCAATGTTAACGTTGATTGCATCAGGAATGTTGCTGATCAAACCTTTAACTTTTAATCTTTGAATTTTTTGGATCAATTTACCACCGGCTCTTACACCTGGAGAATTACCTTCAATTAGAACTGGAATTGATACAGTTACTGGTTTTTTCTCGTCTACTGCTAAGAAGTCAGCGTGTAAGATGGCTTCATTTACTGGGTGGAATTGCATGTCATGCAAAATCGCCATGTACTTTTTGCCATCGATTGTTAATTGAACTTTGTAAGTGTTCGGCGTGTAAACGAGGGCTTTAAAGTCTGGTGAATATACGTAGAAGTGAATGTGATCACCTCCGCCATATAATACACATGGTACTTTACCTTCGTTTCTCATTGCCCTTGAGTGCTTGGTGCCTAAATCGGCCCTTAACTCACCTGTTAGTGCTACGGTTTTCATTTTTCTTTTAAATTAAATTGGGTTGGAAACTATTATCAAGCTTGAACAAGGAACTTACTGAACCATGTTCGTGGATATTTCTGATGGCTTTACTAATCAAAGGCGCTACTGATAGGACTCTGATTTTAGGACTGGTGTGTTTCATTGGAATGGTATCGCAAACGATTAATTCCTCTAAAACACTGCTTTCGATGTTTTCATAAGCTTTGCCACTTAGTACTGGATGCGTACAAACGGCTCTCACAGATCTTGCGCCATTGTCTTTAATTAATTTGGCAGCTTTTGATAACGTACCAGCAGTATCGCAAAGGTCGTCAACCAATACAACATCCATATCTTGAACATCACCTATGATGGTCATGCTGGCAATTTCGTTGGCTTTTCTTCTTTCTTTGTCACAGATGACCATATTAACCCCCAATACTTTAGCATACTCTCTGTTTCTGTTTGAAGCCCCTACGTCTGGCGCTGCAATCACTAATTTTTCGAGTTTTAAAGATTGAATGTATGGAATGAACACAACTGAAGAATCCAAATGGTCAACAGGCATGTTAAAGAAACCTTGAATTTGTGGAGCGTGTAAATCCATGGTGATAACACGATTGGCACCAGCAGCACTCAATACATCGGCTATCATTTTACTACCAATAGATACACGTGGTTTGTCTTTACGGTCTTGTCTGGCATAACCGTAGTAAGGAATTACTACAGTAATGTGGTTGGCAGAAGCGCGCTTAGCGGCATCTATCATCAACAATAATTCTAAAAGATTGTCTCCAGGAGGGTTGGTTGATTGAACCAAAAACAAATCACATCCTCTGACTGATTCGTTAAAGCTTGGTTGCATTTCACCATCGCTGAATTTGTTTAGGGTCAGGTCCCCAAGGGTTGTACCATAATATTCGGCAATTTTAGAAGCCAATACTCTGGATGCAGAGCCGCTGAAGATTTTAACTTTGTTAAGGACTGACACGTTATGGATTTTAATTTCCCTGGAAGGAGTTGCCCGAGCTGGATTCGAACCAACATACAGAGTACCAAAAACTCTAGTCCTGCCATTAGACGATCGGGCAATCTTTCTAAAGGACTGCAAAAGTATAATTTGATTTTGTTTTTACCAAAAAAATATCCAAGTCACTTTAAAAAATCTTCATTTGCAGGATTTCAGCCCTTATCTTTGCATCAATTTCGATTGACAATCAATGACTTCGTTTCAAAGAACCCTCGTAACTGCTGCATTACCATATGCCAATGGCCCTAAGCATATTGGGCACATTGCAGGTGCTTATTTACCTGCTGATATATACACCCGTTTTTTGCGCAATGCAGGTGAGGAAGTCTTGTTTGTTTGTGGCAGTGATGAGCATGGAACAGCCATTCCAATTGAGGCGCAAAAGGAAAATACTACCGCTCAGGCCATAATTGATAGGTACCACGCTTTGTTAAAACACAACTTCGAGCAGTTTGGGATTGCTTTTGATGTTTACCATAGAACCAGTCATGCTACACACCATGAAACGGCCTCAGAGTTTTTTAAAACATTATACGATAAGGGATTGTTTGTGGAAGAGCGTTCAGAGCAATATTTTGATGAGGCGCAACAAACGTTTTTAGCAGATAGATACATCAAAGGGACTTGTCCGAATTGCCAATATCCAGGCGCTTTTGGTGATCAATGTGAAAAATGCGGTAAGTCTTTGAGTCCTGATGAATTGATCAATCCTGTTTCAACTTTATCTGATTCAGTTCCAATTAAAAAGGAAACTAAACATTGGTATTTACCCCTTCAAAATTATGAACCTTGGTTAAAAGAATGGTTGTTAGAAGGCCATCAAAATGATTGGAAAACCAATGTGTACGGTCAGAGCAAGAGTTGGATAGATGGTGGATTAACCCCGCGTGCCATGACCCGCGATTTGGATTGGGGCGTAAAAGTGCCTTTGCCAAATGCAGAGGGCAAAGTGTTATATGTTTGGTTTGATGCGCCTATCGGTTATATATCAGCCACCAAACAGTTTTTTAAAGAAATGAGCTCGGGTCAGCATGAGTTTACTTACCCTGAACATTCAGTAGTAAAAGTCAATACTGAAGCTGATTGGACTAAATGGTGGAAACAAGAGGATACCCGATTGATCCACTTCATTGGCAAAGACAACATCGTATTTCATTGCATTATATTTCCAATTATGCTGAAGGCGGAAGGGTCTTACATAGTGCCAGATAATGTGCCAGCGAATGAGTTTTTGAATTTAGAAGGCGATAAAATGAGTACCAGCCGAAAGTGGAGTGTTGAGATGGCAGATTATTTTAAACACTTTCCTGAGCAAGCCGATGTTCTGCGTTATGTATTGTGTTCCATTGCCCCTGAAAGCAAAGATGCAGATTTTAGTTGGAAGGATTTCCAAACCAGAAACAACAGCGAATTAGTGGCAATTCTTGGCAATTTTGTGAATAGGGTAATGGTCTTAAGCCATAAATTTTACAATGACAAAGTGCCTCATTCGCATCAGGCTTCACCTTTTGAATACGACCTAATTGAGGGCATTATGCAATCACACAAGGCCATTGAAGCAAATATCCGTCAATTTAAATTCAGAGAGGCTTTGTTTGAATTGATGAACATGGCCAGAATGGGTAATAAATACTTAGCCGATAACGAACCATGGAAAACCGTTAAAACAGATCAGGCTAGAACTGATACCATCATGTATCATGCCTTACAAGTTTGCGCTCATTTGGCTTGGTGGATGGAACCTTTTATGCCATTTACAGCTAAGCGTTTAGAGCAACAATTAAATAACCAAAAATCTGCTTTTGTGAAGGCGCAATTTGAGCAATTAAATCCTGATCATGCATTGGGTGCACCTGAACATTTGTTCAGCAATATTGAAGATGAGATCATTCAATTACAAATCGATCAATTGATGGCCAATAAAGCAGCCATAGAGGCGGTTAAACTTCCGGCAGTGGAGGCTGAGATTGAAGCACCAAAGTCTGAAATTCAGTTTGATGATTTTGGTAAAATGGACATTAGAATTGGCCAGATCATTGCCGCTGAAAAGGTAAAGAAAGCAGACAAATTATTACAATTAGAAGTTGACTTGGGTTTTGAAACCCGCACTATAGTGTCTGGTATTGCCTTGCATTTTGAACCTGAAAATTTGATAGGCAAGCAGGTTTGTGTTTTGGTGAATTTAGCCCCAAGAGCAATTAAAGGCATTCAATCTAAAGGGATGGTTTTAATGGCTGAAGATGCCAATGGCCAACTGAAACTCTTATCACCATCTGATTTAGTAAAACCAGGCAGTAAGGTATCGTAAAGCAATTGCTGGCCCTGTAGTTCAACGGATAGAACGAGCGTTT
>JAURIG010000106.1 GCA_030832905.1 Bacteroidota bacterium | reverse complement strand
GCAAGACTTGTTTATTCAATTGTTCCCAAGTTGGGTGAAAAAACAATTTTTTGCAGGAATCGCTCAACTCAATTGGCATAACATTAAAGATAAAAACATTGAAAACGAATTGTTGTTAATTCAATTGTTTTTAAACCATCAACCCAAAGGCAATTTTATTGATGTAGGCGCCAACCTTGGCCAATATATGTTTCAAGCAGAGCGATGTATTCAAGCCTCTCAAATATATGCCTTCGAACCACACACACAATTAAACAAGAGACTGCACAGACTCTTTAAAGGCTGTCATATAGTTGAGGCTGCTTTATCGGCTTCAGAAGGTCATGCTGAATTTAAAATTCCTTTTTTCAAGTCTAAGGAAATTCATACCAGAGGCACCCTTAAAATAGAGCATATAGAGACGGAAGAAACCAACTCGAAACGCATCATGGTTAAGCTTGACACTATAGACAACTTTGTCAAAAACCAGCAATTAGAACAAATATCTGTGATTAAGATTGATGTTGAAGGCGCTGAATTCGATGTGATTAATGGTAGTAGTGACTGTATAAAAAAATACCAGCCAATTTTAATGATTGAAATTGAGCAAAGACATCACCAAACACCTATTCAAGAGAAAATCAAAGCCATTGAGCAATTAGGCGATTATACCTGTGTGTATTTTAACCCAACAACACAAACCCTACATACAGATTTACACAATCAAAGTATTGAGGCATTGCAGTCGATTGAAAACCATGGCAAAAACAGACTGTTTATTAATAATTTTATATTTATTCCAAATGCATTGGTGGCCAATGGGCAATTAATGCGTTGGCAAGAAATGATTAAAGGTTAAGTGCCTAGGCTTGAGCATTGAGTTCTGCCTCCACCAACAAATTCACCATCGCTTCGAAACTCACAGATGGCTCCCAACCGGTGACCGACTTCAATTGTTGATGATCACCTTGTAAAACTGTAGTAGAAAGCTTTTGAATCAAATCTTGATTAACCTTAACATAATCATCTGGGTTTAAAGACAAAGCATTAAACACAAGGTCTACAAAATTTCTAACCGTATGCAATTTACCACTTGAAATGATATAGTCTCCAGGTTGATCTGATTGTAATAAACTATAAGCCGCTTGAACATAATCAGGTGCATAGCCCCAATCAATTTGAGCAGACAAATCCCCTAAGACCAATTCATTGGCTTTACCAAGTTTAATGGCAACAGCAGTTTGTACAATTTTCTTTGATACAAATTTAGCTGCCCTCAAAGGTGATTCGTGGTTATAGAATATGCCTGAGTAACAGGCCAAACCTTTCTTTCTGTACATCTCAGAGAACTGCATGCCAAGTACCTTGCTGATGCCATAGATAGAAACCGGCGCATAAGGCGTCAATTCGTTTTGGATCTTGGCTGTTGTGGCACCAAATACATGTGATGATGAAGCAAAAAACAAACGCGCATTGGCATGGTTCTGCCAAGCAGCTTCTAACACATATAACCATGCCATGGCATTGGTCTGAATGGTGGCTTCATAAAAACTAAGGTCTGAATGATTTTGCTCTATCGAGGATTGATGAAGGGCTGCCAAGAAATAAATTTCATCCGGTTGAACATGCAAAAGCAATTGCTTTACATACTCAGACGATTCAATTTTCCCTAAAGGGATACTTGTTCCATCTGAAGCGAAAACAGATGAACTTGAAACACCATACACCTCATAAGACAAACTTTGCAAATGCGTTCTTAAATAGAACCCATCTTGACCACTATGCCCTATTATCAGCGCTTTTTTCTTCAATGTTATTTTGAATAAACCTCTAGGGTAGGCAATGGAAAAATCAATTTTCCACCTTGTTCTAAGAAGGCTTGCTCTCGCTCAATAATACTTTCTCTAAAATGCCAAGGAAGTACTAAAAAATAATCTGGATTTTGAGCTTTCGCCTCTTGTTCAGAAACAATTGGGATTAGGGTATTGGGCGTAAAGGATCCAAATTTATCCGGATTAACCTCTGCTATACAATGTAAATCTTGTTCAGTAAGACCGCAATATTGCAACAAAACATTGCCTTTTGTAGAAGCGCCATAACCAAAAATCTTTTTGCCATTGTTTTGCAAATCTTTGATAAAGGCTTTTAGTTCATCTCTGTGTTTAACTACCGCTTGAGCAAACTGATTATAAACGTCTAATTGAGCGTAACCAGCCTCCATTTCAGTGGCTAAGGCCTCGTTAATTTTCTCTGTTTTGCAAACAATATTGGCGGCTTTCTTAGCGGCTGTGATTCTAAAACTTCCACCGTTAATGGCGTTAAACTCCACATCCACCATTTTAAAACCTACCTTTTCAAACAACCACAAAATTTGTTGCATACCATAGTATTCAAGGTGCTCGTGGCAAATGGTGTCATATGAGGTGGTATTGACCATTGCAGGCAAATACGACTGTTCAAATACCCATATACCATTATCGTCTAATACATCATAAATATCTTGAACAAATTTCAATGGCTCTTCTAAATCATAGAACATCGCAATTGAAGTAATCACTTTTGCTTTTTTATCAAACAAACGGTTATAGGTCGAAGCCGAGAAAAAATCAGCAGTGTTATTGATGTGCTCTGGATAGTATTTTTTGAATTTATTGGAAGTAGGATCTATTACCATTAAATTCAAACCTAAGTCTTTAGGATAAGTTTGCAACAAGGTAGAATCATTCCCCCCGATGTCTATGATGATGTCTCCAGAAGCTAATTCAACCGTTGCTAAAATTTCTTTAACTACGCTTTGTAAATGACGAACCATAGATTGGTTCAAACCTGAACGATAACCATAATTATCGCCATACATCTCATTGCTATCATAGGAGTGATTTAATTGAACCAAACCACAAACTTGTTCACCTGTATGGCTAAAACACTTTACCAATTCTAAAGGCCCACTGGTAATAGTGGTTGATTTTGACTTAGGAAATACCCCTGTTAAAGTTTGTTCACCTAAGTGCAAAAGCGACACCAAATTAGTGTTACCGCACATTCTACAATGATTAATCTTTTTATACATGCTCCGTTAAAAAGGCAAATATAATAAAAAAACCAAGAGTTTAAACCGCTTTTAGGACAAGCGTTTGTATAAGTATTCTGGCGTATAAGACTTTGATAAGCTTTCCGCTTTTTGCTTTAATGCAATCAACTGCTCCGGCTCATCAATCAGAACATGAAAGACCCTCAATAAATCTTGATAATCTTTAAACTTAATTACACTAGCTTCTAAGTCTGAGTCTAACTGAAAGGCTTGAGGAAAAATACCAGGTTTTACCCCTCTAACCATATGAAAAACAGTGGCAGTCTCCTTGGTTTGAATGGCTTCATTTTGATCCAAGAGTAAATTACTTAAGAGAATGTCCGCTGCGTATAGATTTAAATCGAACTGCTTAACTTCCAAAAAACTGGTGTAATAATCAATTGCTAAGCCATTGCTTTCAAGGGCCTTGATACGCTCTAACAAATGGGTTTCATTTGGTGGCACAAAGCCCAGTAAATCAAATGAAAAATGTGTTTTAACCCAATCAAAATTGAGTTCAATCATATTGAACAATTGTTCATACTCTCTTCGAACTTGTGTAACTGAACCCGGAATGCATATGCGCAATTTAGCGCCTTTAACCGATAGGTCTTGATGCAAATTAGGCTCAAAAACCAAAGTCGGAAAGACTATGGCATTTTGAACATCAATGTATTGGCTCAACACTTTTTTTTGAGCCTCACTTAAGACTATCCATTTCGCCTTGTCTTTGGCCAAACGTTTAATGAATTTCTTTCGGTAAATATCTCTAAAGATATCTTTAACACTGTATTTTATTTGAGTAGCCCATTCAAACTTGATTTTATCAATAAAATAAGCTTTCCACAAGCGTTTTGCCTGAATGCTGATGGCGGATTCAAACCATAAATCAATGTTGTGAAAATGGAAAAATAATTGAGCTGTTTTAGGCTTAAAATGATAAAAAGCTTTAAAATACTTAGTCACTGTGGTCAGATGAACTCTATCTAAATTGAAGGCTTCCACTTGATTTAAAAAATCAGCAACAGGCTTAGTGGCATCCATTATCACAAAATGAACATTGGAGCCCAAATCTTGACCGCCTTGAATGAGATCAACGGCCTCTGCTAAAGTAAAAACATAGACTTCATTGGAGGCTTGACTGCTGTATGTTTTCAAAACAGCATTGACCACCATATAGTGCTCTTTAACACAGATTTCAACTATTCCGACGCGCATCTAAGTGTACAAATATACAATGCTAGTCCTTTAATTCGAACGCCTGTCGATATCAAAATTTAAACTTGAGCTTGAAGGACTTATTTTTGTGTCAGTGGGAGTAATTGCCAGACAAGGATTTAAAGCATCCATAAGCAACTATATAGGCATGGGCTTGGGCTTTTTAAGCCTCTTCATTTTATTTCCTAAATTTTTCGAACCAGAAAAACTTGGCGCCATTAGATTGTTCATTGAATTAGGGACTGTTTTATCTGCCCTCGGTTTAATGGGAACCCACTACAGCATCAATCGCTTCTTCCCTTATTTTAAAACCCAAGACCACAAACACCATGGGTTCTTTTTTTGGGCTTTAGTCTTTCCTTTAATTGGCTACAGTATTTTAACCTTAGTTTTATTACTAGCAGGCAAGCCTATCTTCTTGTTTTTAAATGCCAATGCGCTAGCCTACAAAGATTTATTCCCTTATTTATTGGCATTGGTTTTTATCATACTCTACCAAGTTGTAAGTGAAGTAACTTGCGCCAACCATGCCAGAATAGCTGTTCCTAATTTCAATAGAGAAGTCTTACTAAGAGGCTTATTAATTGTTTGCGGAGCAATGTATTATTTCTCATGGGTATCGTTCAGTCAATGTGTGGCGCTGATGGTCGTTGCCTACAGCATAGCTTTGGCCAGTAATATTTGGTTTTTAAGACAACTAACCCCTATTCATTTAAAACCAGATTTCAAGTTTCTTAAAGCCAATCCCAACATTCAAAAAGAAGCTTTGAGCTTTACCGCTTTGCTGTTTTTCTCAGGCATTTCTTCTTTGCTATACACCAA
>JAURIG010000105.1 GCA_030832905.1 Bacteroidota bacterium | reverse complement strand
TTTTGGGCTGAAAGTTATCAGGCCATAGGGGGAGCTCTTCCCAATCTGTTAAAATGAACGGACTTGGGTAAATTTGAAAGCAATACTGAAGATACAATCGTTTCGCAAGCAACAGGGGTAATTAAAATTGCTTGATGAGGTGTTTCGAGATCAGAATGAAGTTGGTCACAGATGTAGCATGAAGCTTCGCTTAATCCATTATTGAAACTAAGCGCAGAATGATTATGGTGGTCTTTATGTAAGTGTCTGACAGGGCTGTTGATCCATAAGGTCAATAGGCCAATGGCCAAGAAAAATATGGACTTAATCCGTTTCATTGTGGCTTATAAACCTGTCATGGCGTTCGCGATTTCTCTAATTTCATCGCGGTTGTATTTGTTTTCGCTTTTGGCGTACAATGAGATCAAGTAGGTAAGGTTTTCTTCTACTTCTTCGCTGTCTTCTAAGGTTTGATATTCCCAACCGCCATTTTCATTCAAATGTTCCATCACCAAACGGATAGATCTGGTAATCAATGGGTCTTGTTCCATTTTAGCCATTTCTCTCAATTCTGTTAACATAGGGATCAATGCATCAACATTTACGCTATTGCTTTCAACTTCTTTGATGATTTTGGCGATCAATTCGTTTGCTTTTGAGTTTTTCATATCCGACTGCAAATTAAAACAAAAATCAGCAACTTTAAAAGCCTTGATTTAAGGGCAAAAAAAAAGCCACTCGAAAGTGGCTTTTTAATGTGTTATTGTATGATTATTGGATGCTTAATGTTTGCGTAGAGCTCAATACACCATTTTTAACAGTGATCATATAAAGACCTTTGTTGAAGTTGCTGGTATTGATTTCAATTGAGCTGTTGTTGTTGATTTCAGTGTAAACTGTTTTGCCAGTCATATCAATGATGTTGATTTCAGTAGCAGCATTCACATCAACCAATTGATTTTGAATGGTCACCATGTCTTTAGCCGGATTAGGATAAACAGTGAATTGACCTACTTGTGCAGTATTTACACCAACACCCCAACCTTGTGGGCAATACCATACCATATCTAAAGTTTTAGAATTGTTGGTTAAAGACGTCTCAGTGCCTATGCCTGCATTGCCGCTTAATCTATTGATTAAAACAGATAAACATTTAAAAGTCACATTAGCTGATAAACTCGGACGTAATGTTAAGTTGATTGTACCGGTCAAATGCATAGTGTCACCAGGGAGCATTTGTTTTTTCACTGGGCGAACGTATACTGCGCCATTTGGAACAGCAACAATTACAGTTGCACCTTGTGAGATTGATAATTGGAAACCAACTGTATCGCCTAAGTTAACGGTTCCAGTTCCATTGTTTTTTAATACAACGTCATAAGTGATACTAGTGCCACCAGCAGTGCTGTTTAATTGAGTAGGCGCTACGATTTGTTCTACTGACCAGTCAATGGTTCTTTGAGCAAATCCAAAGTTGGCAATAAGGGCGCAACCAATAGAGAGTAATAATTTTTTCATGTAGTAAGAATGATTAATGTCTCACAAAAGTAGTCTGATAATTTGTTATTGCAACAGCGTATTGAGTGTGTTTTCCTCTAAATTATTGACAAACTGCTTTTCAGTGTCTAAAATATCGTCCGAAACCTGTTGTTTTTTGCTTTGCAAGTGTACTATTTTTTCTTCAATACTGTCTTTCGTAATAAATTTATAAACGATTACCGGTTTGTCTTGACCAATTCTATGGGTGCGGTCCATGGCTTGTCTTTCAACGGCTGGGTTCCACCAAGGGTCAAGTAAAAATACATAATCAGCGGCTGTTAAGTTTAAACCAGTGCCTCCTGCCTTAAGTGAGATTAGAAAGACTGAGGTTTTTTTGTTTTTTTGAAATTCATCCACCAAATGTTTGCGTTCTTTGGCATTGACCTGCCCGGTTATACAATAAAAGGGGATATGTCTTTCACTTAAGAAATCATTCAACAAATTGAGGTGTTGGACAAATTGTGAAAACACCAAGACCTTGTGCCCTGACTCTATCACATTGAGTAAGGATTGTGTAATTTGATCGAATTTACCAGAGCTGCCAATGTATTCTGATTCTGCCAAAACAGGATGATTAGCGATTTGTCTCAATTTAATCAAACCATTCAAAATCAATAAGTTTGATTTCTTATAACCAACTGATTCAATCGAATTTAAGAGTTCATTTCTAAATTGCGATTTGATGGACTCATAATTCTGTTTCTGTTCCTCAGACATTTCACAATAAACAATTTTTTCTGTTTTGTTTGGCAAGTCAGAGGCCACTTGTTCTTTTGTTCGTCTTAATATGAATGGTTTTACAATGGCTCTTAAATATTGAGTTTCTTCTGCGTTTTTATCTTTTTCTATGCTGCTTACAAATTTTCTATTGAAGAAATTGAAATTGCCTAAAATGCCAGGATTTAGAAAGTGAATTTGACTCCATAAATCTGTAATTGAATTTTCTACCGGGGTACCTGTCATTACAATTTTATGTTGGGCTTGTAATTGATTGATGCAAATAGCCGTTTGAGAGGCTGGGTTTTTAATGGCTTGTGATTCATCTAACACAATCGTATCAAATTGCATTTGACTGAATTGGTCAATATCGTTTCTTATAGTGCCATAGCTGCTGACAATTACATCGTATTGTTGGTAGACATCTATTAAGTGTTTGTTGCGATTAAAGCCAGAATGAACATATACATTTAGGTCCGCAAATTTTTTAGCTTCACTTACCCAATTGTATATGAGAGAAGTCGGTACAACTACTAAATGTCCTTTGTGTTGATAGTTTTTGATTGGCAACTCTGATTGGTTCTCAAACAAAGCTAACTGATGCGCAGATTCAAAGTTGTTCTCGTTATTTGAGGTGTCTTCAATGTTGAATTGGTTTTCAATTCTAGATTGTAAATAAGCAATGACTTGCAAGGTTTTGCCAAGTCCCATATCGTCTGCTAAACAAGCTCCAAAGCCTTGTTCTTGCATAAATCTTAGCCAATGGTAGCCTGTTAACTGGTAAGGTCTAAGTTGAGCTTTCAAGCCTTTGGGCAAAGGGTATTCAGTGGCGTCAGAAAATATAGGAATGTCTTTGTTACCCAAAGATTGTTCCTCAGACAATAAATTTTGTAAAAGTCCAAAATGGTGTTTTTTAAATCTAAGTCCATCAGATCTATGGTCTGAAAAATCAAATAGACCTCCATACTTTGTGAACCATTCTTCAGGAATGATGGCAATACTTTTATCAGGCAATTCAAATTCTCTTCGACCATTTAAAATATGTTGCTTGAGCTGAATAAATGGAATAGCAAAGGGCCCAAATTGCACAATAGCTTCTAGATCAAACCAGTCTTTATTTTTCGACATCTTGAACTGAATGGAGTGGTTGCCAATATGGTAGGGTTTTTCAAGTAGAGACTGGTCAATAACAACTCCTTGGGCTTTTAATTGTGGAAGTTGTTCATGTAAAATTTGCAATATAGTAGATTGGGGCAAAGCAGACAGAAACAAGTTGCCTTGTTCAGCTTTTAATCCCATGGTAAGCAAATTTTCAACGATGCTTTCTTCCCATTTTTTAGACCGTTTTACCCTGTGAAATATGTATTTGTCTTGTTGTTTTTCGAGCGAAACTGATACCATTTTTTTGGAATGGTAAGGGAATAAATAAGGCCCATAATTAAAATGAAGACTGAGACCAATGCCATTGGTAATGGGTGTCAGTTTAAGTGTAGGGTGGGCTCTGTATCGCTCTGATACAATTTCAAAACCTTCTGCGTACACATCGTAATGTTCAATCAAAGGCCTTACGAATTTTTCAAAATACACCGCCTCACTTTGTCTTGGAATGGCAATGAATTTTTTGTTTAAAAAGGGTTTGATTTTATTGCCTTCAGTCTCTTTTTTAAAGGTGATGATTTGATTGCCAGTTAATAACCAAGCAGGTTCTTGGATAATTAAATCACTGTTGTTTTGACTGAATCTAATGCTGTTTTCTCCTAGTTTAATGGTAGCAAAATAATGTGTGGCTTGTTCGTTTCTTCTAAAGTGAAACAGGATTGAGGCTTTCTCTTTAGCGATGAAAAGTCTTGTATGGGTAAGGTTTTTATCTTTGGCTAAATACAAGGGTTGGTCCCCAATGTCTTCTAGTACATTGAGCAGTCGTTGTTCTATGTATGGCCTTATCTTTTGATGCAGTTCAGGAGAGTAATACTTGTTGAAGAAGTCACTGCTTCTTACCGCTTTCTTTTGAGGGAAGAATTTTTTAATTAAGGTTTCTGGTTCTGTTTCATCCAAGTGTTTGAGGGCTTGAATATGTTGCGTACTGGAATTGAAATCTTTAGCGGTGGTTTGATGCAATGTTTGACAAACCAAACTGTATTGCCCGTTGCCCATGAGTTGAACTGCCACAAGATCGAGCATATACCCTAATTGTGGGTGGAGATAAATGCTGTAAACAATATCAAATGGAAGTTTTGTATTAACCCTTATGTTGGCCATTGTTATTCGGACACAATAACTTTCAAAGGTAGGTCATAATCTAGGTACCATACAAATCAAATTTCAAGTATTTTATACTTGGTCTATACTGCGTTTAATCCGATATTTGTAGAGTAATACTATGCAAACCATTTTAAATTATATCGATGGCGATTTGATGGCTCCAATAGGGTTAAAGTATTTGGATAATTTCAATCCAGCCACAGGCTCTGTGTATGCTCAAATTCCAGACAGCGATGATCAAGACGTTCAAAAAGCTTATGAAAGTGCAGCGCAAGCTTTTCCTAAGTGGCGCTTAAGTTCATTAGAAGAACGCTTTAAGTTGTTAAATGCGATTGCAGAACAAATTGATCTTCATAATGAAGCTTTAGCCAAAGCGGAAAGTATAGACCAAGGTAAGCCTTTTTGGTTGGCTAAAAACGAGATGACTCGAGCTGCTCAGAATTTTAGATTCTTTGCCACTGCTGCTATGCAATTTGCATCAGAAAGTCACTCAATGGAAGGGCTTGCTATCAACTATACCCTCAGACAACCTATCGGCGTTGTTGGATGCATAAGCCCTTGGAATTTGCCATTGTATTTGTTTACATGGAAGATTGCCCCTGCATTAGCGGCTGGTAATTGCGTAGTTGCTAAGCCTAGTGAAATTACGCCAATGACAGCCTTCCTATTGGCAGAAATCTGTCAAAAAGTTGGCTTGCCAAAAGGG
>JAURIG010000104.1 GCA_030832905.1 Bacteroidota bacterium | reverse complement strand
CCACTGATTCAAACAAAGTTGCAAGGCTTTGTGCTGCTCTTAACATTGGCAGTTTTATACTTTCCCTTATTTTTAAGACTCGATACTAGGCCTCTTAGAGAATGGGATGAAGCGCGCAATGCAGTGAACGCCTATGAAATGTCTAAAACAGGGCAATTCCTGGTTAAAACATATGACTATGAACCTGATTTATGGGAGACCAAACCCCCCTTTTTAGAATGGTTGCAAATTATAGGATTTAAAACCATTGGTTACAATGAACTCGCCGTAAGATTGCCATCAGCATTGGCCAGTTTTGTTATGTTGTTATTCATCATACTATGGCTGCGTAAACATACTCAAGACTTTCAAGTTGGCATATTGGCCGCTTTGATAGTGGTCTGTAGCAACGGATTTATACATGAACACGGGAGTAGAACCGGCGATCATGATGCCTTAATGATTGCCTTTACTATTGGCTTTTTACTCAATGTGTTTCAATATTTAGAGTTCAAGCAGAACAAGGCTTTAATGTGGGCTAGCTTGTGTTTAAGTGCTGCTGTATTGACTAAAAGCGTTGCCGCCTTAATGGTGTTGCCTGGTGTTTTGTTCTATGTGCTTGTCCAAAAACAATTATTGGCAACCCTAAAAAACAAAGCGTTTTGGCAAGCGCTTGGCCTGTTTTTACTAATCATTCTTGGCTATTATGGCACTAGAGAAATGATGGCTCCTGGCTATTTAACAGCCGTTTGGGACAATGAATTTTTACCGCGCTACTTGAATCAATCTGATAGATATACCTATACAGTTTCAGAATGGGATTTTTATTGGAAGCAATTAAAAGCGTGGCAGTTTGCCTATTGGTTGCCGTTGTTGTTGCCAAGTTTTATTCTAAGTTTAGCTTACTACAAAGGTTTTTACAAACGCCTACTGCAAATGTTGGCTTGTGTTTTAGTCTTGTTTTATTTGGCCATAGCCAAAGGCAGTAGCAATGTTTGGTATGATTTACCCCTAATCCCTCTCATGGCTTTGATCATTGCTATGGGACTAAATGTGGTATATGAGACCATCATTAAAAACCAATGGAAACGCATACAACAAATTATGGCTATGCTCATACTTACTGTTTGCCTCTTTTATGTGCCTTATTCGGAGATTATCTCTAAAGTCATGGACACCCACGAAACCTCTGCTCAAGTAATGTATCCAGAGGCATTAAAGCGTTTGGAAAAACAATTTCCGTACAATAAAAATATATGTCTTTTTGAACCTTTGGGCTCTAATTATCCGCTAGCCTTTTACAAACATGTTTGGACGGATACCAAAGGCTATCATTTTCAAAACAGTCATCGGGATGATCGATTCTTAAGCGGTCAAAGTGTTTTAGTTTTAAAAGACCAGTGGGCTGATTTTGAAGCATTAAATCTAGCGAGTACTGTGCTTATTTCATCTGAATTGTACAGGTGGATATTGATAAAATAAAGCCAGCACTTGTGTAAGTAAACAATTTTGATTTATTTTACCGAAAAATTGTATTTATGAAAATAAAATTACTAAGCTTGTCTATACTTTTGAGCAGTTTACAGCTAATGGCACAAACCAATGGCAGCATGACCTTCACCTTTACTCAAGTAGCCAAATCACCTTGTTACCAAGGCACTAGAAATGTAATGGCAGTTTGGATTCAAGACAATACTGGTAAATTCATTAAAACCAAAATGCGCAATGCAGGTAATAGCACTTCAGATCATTTGCCTACTTGGGCAGTTAATTCAGGTGGCCCCGCAGGCAACTGTATGTCAAGTTTATGCAATGTTACTGATGCCACAACTGGAGCTACACTATCTGGTTTTGGCACACACACCATTACTTGGGATGGTAAAGATGTGAATGGCGCGGTGAATGGTTCTACTGTTGCAGATGGTGTTTATAAAATCACCATTCAAGAGACTTGGAACCATAGCCCAACTAGCACAACCACAAGATCATATTCATTTACAAAAGGACCAAGTGCAGATAATCAAACACCTGCAGACGATGCCGATTTTAAAAGCATGAGCATCAATTGGGTACCTAATGGCACAGGCATAAACAGTGTTGAAATTGCCCCAGTGATTGATGTATTTCCCAACCCATCTTGCGGTAAAGTAACAGTTGATTATTCTAAAGCTACAGCTATAAAAGTCTATAATATTTTAGGTGAGATGGTGTATGAAACCACACCAAGTGAAATGGAAGATGGCTCTGAAACTTTAGATTTATCTCACTTGAACAATGGCTTGTATAACTTAATGGTTATGAATGGCCACTTGAGCAGTAGTTACAAATTGGTATTACAAAACTAATTCAGCCCAACTAAACATCCTTAAGCAAGCTTTAACGGCTTGCTTTTTTTATGTCTTCAAGTGCGTAAAACCCTGGGGTTTTGTATAGTTCTAATCTGCCTAGGGCATTGGCATACACCAACATGGCTTGCAATTCATGGTGTTGGTTTAAATAGGTTTTTGAAGCCTCTAATCCCATCACCAGTAATGCAGTAGCAGTGGCATCTGTGGTAATGCACTCTGATGCAACGACTGATACACTCAATAAATTATTCTGAGCTGGGTAACCTGTTTTAGGATCTATGTGATGCGCATATTTAACCCCATCTTGAATAAAGAATTTACGGTAGTTACCAGAACTTGAAATGGCTTGATTTTGAAGATACACAGTTTGTAAATTAGGATTGATGCCGTTAGGATTATCAATGGGTTGTTCTATGCCCAATTGCCATTGTTCTTTTTTGGGCTTGTGGCCATGTGCATAAACCTCTCCTCCTATTTCAACAACAAAATGCTTGAGGCCTGCTTGCTTGAGTAAGTTGGCTACTAAATCAACTGAGTAACCTTGGGCAAAGGCATTAAAGTCTAAACTCACATTGGGGTGATGTTTAACAATAGTATCTGCGTTTAAGTCTATTAAATTAAAGCCTATTGAAGGCAAAAGGCTATCTATGTAACCCTTACTTGGTTTTGCCGCTTTCTTTTGCCCAAATCCCCACGCGTTGACTAAGGGCATGACGGTTGGATCAAAGGCGCCATTAGAACTACTCCAAATGGCCTTCGCTTTTCTAAAACAGGCTCTAAAAATAGTATCTGTTTTTATACCGTGTTGACCGGCATTAATTTTAGAAATAATGGAATTTGCTTGATAAGTTGAAACTGAAGAATCGATTTGACTGAGCAAGTCTAAAATGGACTGGTCAATGGATTTTTTGGGCTTGCCGTAATAAGTGATTTGAAAGGTACTCCCTTGAGCGTATCCTTTTAATACCCTTGGTTTTTGAGCTGCCTCTGCAATGGCTGAAACGATTATTAACAAAAGTAAAATGCGCTTAAGCATGTTTGCGAATTTAATTCAAAATTGTACTAAGTTTGCATGAAAATTATGGCCTTAGATTGTTTCAACCCTCAAGATTGCGCAACCATAGTTGAGCGTATTAACAGTTTACAACCCAATACACAGAGACTTTGGGGTAAAATGACTGTTGCCCAAATGCTTAAACACTGCAGTATTCCCTACCATCAAATTTTTGATCCTCATTTTCCTAAAGCACCACTGATGATGCGTTTGTTGTTGAAATGGTTTTATAAACAATCTATGGTTGACACTACCCCATATAAACAAAATTTGCGAACAGCCCCAGTTTTTGTAGTTAAAGATGAACCAGATTTTGAACTGCACAAAACCGCTTTAATTGACAATGTTTTAAAGGTTTGTCAGCTTGGTTCAGAAGCTTTTGAAATGAAGCCTCAAATTACCCTAGGCCCACTAACTGCTGCAGAATGGAGCAATATGTTATACAAACACCTTGACCACCATTTAAGACAATTTGGGGCATAAAAAAGGCACTGTGATTGCTCACAATGCCTTTAGTATTCATAGTTATTTAGTCTTTTAAAAATTGCTTTACTATAAACAGGTCAGCTTGTTTAAAGTAGATAAAATAAAACCCTGGTTTTAGATCAGAAACATCAATGCTTGGTTGCAATTGATTGCTCTCATCAAATGTTTTTATGCATTGGCCTTGCTGACTGTAAATGCCTTTCAATACAATGGATTCTTCAGTGTTAGGAGTTTGAATGTGTATGATACCATTGCTCGGATTTGGAAATAAGATGATATCAGCACTTTTGCTGCCATTCATATTGATCCATTGTATATTACTAAAGTGGGTTTGACCATTATAGTCAACATGTTTGATTCGATAGTAATTCATACCTATTGATGGTGTTTGATCAATAAATGAATAATCACATTGAGCGGTTTCAAAATATTGCTGACTCAATTGTCCTAAACTTTGCCACGTTGTTCCATTTTGACTGCGTTCAACTTCAAAATAATCGATATTGTCTGAAGAAGAAGTCTTCCAAACTAATTGTGTTGTTTGATTCTTTTTAAATACATTAAAATCAAATACATCAACTGGTAATTCAACCAAAATTCCGGTAACGTAGCCAGAATAAGCCCAACTACTTATAGTGCCGCCTGTGCCTCTTAAAATAACCCAATCATTGTCTAAGCCACCCGAACTACCACCTGCACCAACACCATTATATGGCCATTTAAACCAAGGGTTGGCTATCGGATTGGTTGGTATAACGCCTACAGAGGTTTGTGTGCTTACACCATTTTGAACTGTATCCGCAAGAAAACCAGTGGCGTATGGATTTCTATAAACTTCATTACTGATATTATTGATCATATAAGTTGGTGGTATATTGGTGCTTGAAGAATCAATATCAAAATAGACACGCATAACCTCACCACAATTGTAACAACTGTTAAAGTTAGCGCCCATGTAATTGCTATCATGAAGTGTATAATGAGTTGTAGTTGCCAAGATATCATACATAACATGATTGGCAGGCATACCAGTTGTAATAGGGTTACCATGATCAACTATGTAAATACCCTGAGTATCACTGTATGGTGCAGTAGGGCTCAGTATGGGCCTTAAATTCCTGATTACATAAAATCTGGGGTTCTTAAGTTTTGTGGTGTCATAGGAGAAATCAAAGCAGGCTGACTCTAATCGTCTGTCATTAAAGGAGGAGGTGCCTGTTTTGTATATGAACATCCTTGCTACCCACTGGAATTTACCAGGTGCATACACATGGTTATAGGTTAATTCCATGCTAACCATAACGTGGAAGTTTTGAGCAAAAAGCCTTGATTGCGCAAATCCTAAAATGGCCATTAGCAATAAAGTTTTTAGCAAAATGCTTGTGTTGGTGTA
>JAURIG010000103.1:2516-5460 GCA_030832905.1 Bacteroidota bacterium | reverse complement strand
ATTAATGGTAAGCGGTTTTGACCGTTACTATCAAATTGTAAAGTGTTTTAGAGACGAGGATTTAAGAGCAGACAGACAACCTGAATTTACTCAGATTGATTGTGAAATGAGTTTTGTTGAACAAGAAGATATTCTCAATGTGTTTGAGGGTATGGTTCAGCATTTGTTCAAATCGGTTAAAGCCTATGAGATTGGCCAATTGCCAAGAATGACCTATGCCGATGCCATGCATTGGTATGGAAACGATAAGCCAGATACCCGTTTCGAAATGCGTTTTAATTATTTAACGGATCTAGTTAAGGGCAAAGGCTTTCAGGTCTTTGATCAAGCAGAAGCTGTTTTGGGTATTAAAGCCGAAGCTTGTGCGCATTACACCCGCAAACAATTGGATGAATTACAAGATTGGGTAAAACGCCCACAAATTGGCGCAAAAGGTTTAGTGTATGTATTGTGTTTACCCGATGGTACATTCAAATCTTCAGTCGATAAGTTTTACACACAAACAGATTTAGCGGACTGGGCCAATGCCTGTTCTGCCAAGCCTGGTGATTTGCTTTTGTTGTTGTCAGGCCAATTAAAACAAGTCCAAAAACAACTCTCAGAATTGAGACTTGAAATGGGCCAAAGATTGGGCTTGAGAGATAAGTCAGTGTTCAGTGCACTTTGGGTCATTGATTTTCCATTATTGGAGTTTGATGAAGAAAGTAAGCGTTGGCATGCTATGCACCATCCTTTTACCAGTCCTAAACCTGAAGACATTCATTTGTTAGCAACTGATCCGGGCGCGGTTAGAGCCAATGCCTATGATATGGTCATTAATGGGGTAGAAGTTGGTGGTGGGTCTATAAGAATTCACGACAAACAACTACAAGCCTTAATGTTTAAGCATTTAGGATTTTCTGAAGAAGAGGCTAAACACCAATTTGGTTTCTTAATGAATGCCTTTGAATATGGCGCACCGCCACATGGTGGTATTGCGTTTGGTTTTGACCGTCTGTGCAGTTTGTTCGGAGGTGTTGATAGCATTAGAGATTTCATCGCTTTCCCTAAAAACAATCAAGGTAGAGACGTTATGATTGATGCGCCATCAGCCATCAATGCACAACAATTACAAGAATTAGCTATTCAAGTTAAGCTTGATTAAGCCCTTTAACCGCCGCAATGAATCCTTCTGGATCTATCGGGGTTAAAACGTACTTCTTTTTTTCTGTAAGAATTAAAACAGGGTTGACTCTGTTACCCGCATAGATGTGGTAACGGCCAAGTTTTTGATTGGTAAACAAACCGAAATAACCAAAGAATCCACCAGAGCCAAACAAACGCATGCTGTATTTTAAGTCAGCAGGGGTAAGGGCTTCAATGCCTTTGATGTCATTGCTAGCTATAAGGATGGATTTGTAAGGGCGTTTGATGGTAATGCCCTGTTCATTCACGGTGTAATCTTGTGGATGCAAAGCCCAAGTGATAGTATATACTGGAAGTAAAACAATCACTACAATTAAGCTGGTAAAGTCAAAGCCCTCACCAAAACTGACGCCAAAGTATATGCCTATTGGCAACAGAAAAACGATTGCCGACAATATTTTGGTGAAATTGTCAAGTGGGTTTTTGAATACCATGTTAGGCTTTTTTAATGAATTGGGTTTTTAGGACCATCATCACTTTGTCCATTTTGCATTCAATTTCGCCTTCATCATCTGTTAATCTGATGTTGCGGCCTACGGCACCTCTTTTAAGGACTGTTGAAGAACCTTTTACCTTTAAGTCTTTAATTAAAATGACACTATCGCCATCTTTTAATTCGTTGCCGTTGCTATCTCTAACTATCATGCAACAAAGGTAAGCTTAGAAATGAAATTTCAAAATCCTATCGAATGGCAGACATGCCACCATCAATACCAATGATTTGCCCCGTCATAAACTGACCACCCTGGGTGATGATATGACAGGCTAAAGCTGCTATATTTTCTGCGGTGCCTATGCGTTTGAGTGGGTGTCTTTGTGCGGCTGCTTCGCGTTTTTGATCAGTGTTCAGAAAGCTGCTGGCCAAAGGGGTATCTGTGAGCGATGGGGCCAAACAATTAACAGAAATGTTAGGGGCTAGTTCAGCTGCTAAAGCTTTGCTCAAGCCTTCGATAGCGCCTTTAGAACTGGCTACAACACTGTGGAAAGACATGCCGGTTTGCACGGCAACAGTCGAGAACAATAAGATATTCGCTTGTGGCGATTGTTTCAATAAAGGCAAACAAGTTTGTATGGTTTTAATGGCGCCTAAAACTTGGAGTTCATAGTCTTTAATGAATTGCTCGGCTGGGATTCTGTTAAAGGCTTGCAAATGGATTTTGCCAGGGCAATACACTAAGCCATCTAGTTGTTGTGGCAACCAATCTGTTGAAAGGCTATCATTGCAAACATCAAAGGCTTGGTAAGTGATTTGGTCAGATTGAACAGGGTGTTGGTGGTAAGTGCCAAATACCTGATGTTCACTTGAAAGTTGTTCCGCTATGGCTTTGCCAATACCGTTTGATGCACCGATGATTAAATAATTGCCCATGCAGATTCAACAATGCAAAGGCGAAATTGTTTCAATTGGCAGCGGCAACTTGGGCTAAAACATCAAAACTTTTTAATTCAAAAAAGGGCTGAACATGCAGTTGAATGTATTTGTTTAAGCTCAAAATCACCTGATGCCTTAAGACTTTATCTGAGTCTAAGTGCTGAATGCCTTCAGTTAAAATGGTATGTATGGTGTGCGAAACCCTAGGGTCAGCACTATTGGTTTTTGATAAGGGCAATAGGGTAAAGGTGCCATTGATCATATCAAGACAAGCCCCTGATTCGAACTGCTCTGTATTGGGGGCGCAGCCATAGTGGTACAAAAAACTAAGCAGCAGATGTGGTAATTGCCAAAAATGAATGTCAGTATTTAAACTAGGAATGCCCT
>JAURIG010000103.1:0-2313 GCA_030832905.1 Bacteroidota bacterium | reverse complement strand
CAATGGGCCAATTTGATTTTCCCTTTGTTTTTAAATAAGCCGGGTAAATGAAAACCCATTAAACCAAAATGTTCTGTGTAAATGGTCACTACCCCAGAAGATTCCCCCTGCTTTATTAATCGAACAATTATGCCTTTGGTTTTGCTTTCCAAATCAATGTACCACTAAGATTTTACCGACATTGGTTTCAGTGCCAGCGCTGTCAATACAAAAGACTAAATACACCCCAGCGCTCACAAATTGACCAGCAAAATTGTGCCCATTCCAAGTGGCCATGCTACCATTTGAAAAGGTTTGATAAACCAATTGCCCGTTGATGTCTGTGATTTTTACCAAGCTGTTATCAGGCATACCAGTAATGCCTATAGTGCCATTAAAGTTGGGTTTAACAGGGTTGGGAAAAATACTGATTTCGCCCATTTGTTTGCCTGCCGGTAGGGCATCTGCTCTATAAGAGGCGATGCCATCTTCAGTTCCAAAAAACACCTCTCCGGTAGCTTGCATAATGCCAATGTTCAATACGTTGTTAGACATCAGTGGCGAGTTGTCTGTTGTAAAATGATGGATTAATGTTTCGCCGTCGCTGTCATATAACCAAGCACCTTTGTCTGTACCAAACCATCTTCTATCTGCACCATCAATAGTAATGCAATTGATCACTTCGGTTTCGAGTAGTTTACCCCCTAAATTGCTATTGGCATCAACAGAAACAATGACCGATTGGGCATCGTAGTCGCCACCTGTAAAGGCATTATTAGGGCTGCGCATTTTAACGAAGCCTTGGTCTGTGCCAATTAAAAGCTCACCAGATTTGGTGAAGGCAATATCGTTTACAGCATTGGTTGGCAAATTGCCACTGCCCTTGTTGGTGTTGATTTGAATGGCAACATCGTCATTGGGGTTGCTAAGATTCTTTTCGTTGAAGGCTAATATGCCACAGGCTTCTTTAGGGGTTAATATCCATTTGTTGCCTTTGTTGTCAATCACAATTTTACCAACCTTGTTCACTGGCAATTTAAAACTGCTCCAAGCGCCACTGCCGCTTTTTCTTAATAGGGCGCTGTCAACATTGTAATTGCTTACCCATAAATTGTCTTTGTTGTCAAGGGCTAAACCTCTTACAATGGTATAGTCGCCTTGTTTTTTTAGTGGCGAATTGCTTTCATCGTAAACCAATTTAGCTTCGCCATTTTGCATCTCTAATATGCCTTTGCCAAAACTACCAATGAATAATTTGTCAGCACTGCTTTGGTAGACTGCAGTTATAAAATCATACATCGGATAAATGATTGGGGAATTCACTGCTGAACGCCATTCGTAATTATCAAAGGTGTAATATTTATTGCCATTAAACGTAGGGGCATTAATAGTGGGCATAAAGCCTCCTGCCATGGTGTAGAGTTTGTCTTTTACATTGATGAATTGATACGCTGTAACGGCTCTAGGTCCATTTGGGCTGTAATTGATTTCACCATTGGGATGCATCAATACCAGGCCATTGCTATTGCTGCTGTACCAGTATTGGCCGTTTTGATCTATTATGCAATCACTGAGTTCATTGATGCCTTTGTGTTGAGGTGTAAAGCCATTGGCAAAACAAAAAATACTGTCGCCAAAAGCACCAATGATTAATTTTTCATGTTGGACTTCAATGTTCTTGATGATGCGTGTTTGATTGCTGTATAAAAAAGGCTGCCATAGACCATTGTTTTGTTGGTACAATTGGCTGTCGCACTCTGCTATTAAACGGTTGTTGAAGCTCGCTATGGCTTTAGAGCGGATATTGGCTTTTAGGCTCAAATGCCAATTGTTGTAGTCTGCCAAGTTAATGGTATTAGCCATTTTGCCGGCATAAATACCATTCTTAGTGCAGATGTATAAACTATCGTTTAAAATGCTAGAAGCTAAAATCTCTATGCTGCTGCCCAAAGGGCCAATGTTTAAATACGAATTCTTAGTTTCGTTTTTAATCAAATTGAATTCTAAAAGCCCAAAGGAGGTGGAGATGTAGGCCATGCCATTCACTATGTTGATGTGATTGATTTTTTTGCTGCCAACTATGGTCTTGTTGTAAATGTCGAGATTCTGTTCTATGGACTTGTTTTTAACCAAATCGAGTTTGCCGTCTTTGTAGCCAATTATCAATACATCGTTGTTCCAATCATAGGCCATTGCCTCTGCTTTGTATCCACTGAAACCATTGCTGGGAGAGAGTCTTTCTGTATTGCCTTCGAATTTGTTGAAAGTAAACATACCATAAGCCGTTGCGCAATAGATCTCATTAGGTGTTTCGCAGACTTGTTCTACGTTGTA
>JAURIG010000102.1 GCA_030832905.1 Bacteroidota bacterium | reverse complement strand
AACTTCAAAAACAAGTTAAGTACAACACCAATCATATGATAACTATTAACCATTAACTCCAACCAACAAGGCAATCGCCTCAGCTGTGGCTTTGAATTCTTCTGGGGTGAATTGGGCTCTTGGGGCTTTGAAGTTGAGATCTGCCACATCGTTTAATGGCACCAAATGAATGTGGGCATGAGGCACTTCTAAACCAATAACTGCCACACCAACTTTAACACAGGGGATGCAGGCCTTAATGGCTTTAGCAACATGCTTAGCAAACACATTTAAATCCGCTAAGTCTTGGTCATTCATATCGAATAGCCAATCAACGGGTTGTTTAGGTATTACCAAGGTATGGCCTTTGCATAAAGGATTGACATCTAAGAAGGCTAAAAAGCGATCGTTCTCAGCCACTTTATAAGCAGGGATTTCGCCTGCTATGATTTTAGAAAAAATACTTGACATGGATTACAAAGAGATTTTTACAATCTGTAATTTCACAAGGCCAGCTGGCACTTGAATCTCTACTATATCGCCTTTTGATTTGCCCATTAAACCAGCGCCAATGGCAGATTTGCTTGAAATTTTACCCATCTTCATGTCGGCTTCTTTTTCTGAAACAATCATGTATTCCATTTCGCGGTTGGCATTCAAGTTTTTAACTTTGACCTTGCTCAACAAATTCACTTTACTGATGTCTAATTTGCTTTCATCAATAATGCGAGCATTGGCAAACATCTCATTCAACTTAGCAATTTTAGCTTCCAATAAACCTTGGGCTTCTTTGGCAGCATCGTATTCTGCATTTTCAGATAAATCACCTTTATCTCTGGCTTCAGCAATTTGGGCGCTAATAGCAGGTCTTTGCACTTTTTGTAAATGCTCAATTTCTTTCTTAAGGTTTTCGTAACCTTCTTTTGTTAAATAGACAATTTCACTCATAGTCTTGGGGGCCTTTAAAAAAAACAAGTGCCTTCATTTTGAAAGCACTTGCACAAATGTAGTAAATAATTTAATTAAAATAAACTCACTCTTAAACCAAAGGTGTGAGTACCAGAGAAAGGTCTGGTTTGACGGAATGAGTAATCAACCGCTAAAACACCGTTTTTGGTTTTGGTTTCTTTATTCATCATAGGCAATTGAACACTGGCACCCATGTTTAAACCTGTGTAGGCATTGTTACGGGTTTCAAAGTCAAAAATACCTTTTTCGTAATTGTAACCAGCTCTCAACAACAACATTTCTTTGTATGCATATTCTAAGCCCAAAGCAGTTTGGTTGCTAGTTGCTGTTTGATTGGTAAAACTCATAGCAGCAGTTAATCTGTGCCAGTACATTTTAGGATCGCTATCCAAACGGATATCATAACCACAACCAATGTTGATGAAAGAAGGTAATGGGGTTTTATCAGATCTTTGTGAAGTGGTTTGCGTGTATGCTTTACCATCAATGTTTGACTTGGCAGCTAAACCGTCGCCAGAGTATTTAGCATCAGTACCTAAGTTCTTAATGCTCACACCAAAACGGATATCACCATTACGGCCAGCAGCAGGGTTTCTGTCTGGATCGCGGTATTTAACTTCTTTGTTGTTACTCATGTAATCAGAGTATTGCAAACCTGCATCAATTGCCATTGCACTAGTACGCACATCAGGCGTTGATTCACTGGCTAATTTAACGTTTACACCAGCAGAAATACGGGTAGTAAAGTTATAGGCATAGCCAAAGTTGATATTTGAAATAGAAGGCTTGTAAGTACCAATTCCTGGTTCTGGTTGATCGTAGGTAGTTATTGGAATTTGACCAATTGAGAAAGAGGTTACTGATAAGCCCAATACACCCTCACCTACTTTTTGACCAAAACCAAAACTGTTGATGTTGATGCCTGTGCCACCTAACCAAGAAGAACGGCTAAACGCCAATTCTGTGCCTTCTATCTTACCTAAACCAGCTATGTTCCAGTAAAACGATTCTACACCTGATACACTCGATGAACTGGCATTACCCATACCACTAGATTGGGCCCATCCGTTCACCAACAATTGCGTAAATCCATATTGACCTGTTCTGGCAGGCGCTTGCATGTTTTGTGCAAACCCTGTAGAGGCAGTGATCAATGCGATTGCTAAACTATATATTTTGTTCATACTTGTTGTTTACTAATTAATTAATAAGTGTCTAAGTCTAACTGACGCATAACACCATACCATTTCAAAATCTTCTCACCCAAATCTCCGCAGTCTACATGGATAATGTAGAAACCACTGGCTACAGGCACTTTACCATTGTTTTTAAGATCCCAATTCACATAAGTTTCTTGGTCATCTTTCTTAATTCTGCGCACCAATGTACCATTCAAAGTGTAGATTGAAATAGTAGCTTTAGGCGGCAAGTTGGTGATTTTAACTTTGGTATCAATAGCACTTGACTCGTAACCTGAAGTAGCATAATATGGATTTGGTACCACGTTGATGTTGTTAACAGATTGCTTACCAGTTTCTGCGTTTTTGTTGTTTTGGATGGTCTCAGTAGAGAACACATATTTAGGCAATGCTGTAGTATCGCCACCAGCAACTGACTTGGTGAATGGCTTACGCATATTTAAAGAGATAGATACCTCACATGGTGGCACACCATTCTTTAATTCATAGCCCGGAGCTGCCATGGCTGGAATCACCCACATAGCTTGAGACATCACTTTACGTTTGTCTGTAGCATTAGGTGCTAATCCAGGGCCTGCAACCGTCAATTTGGTTTGGTAATCAGCCCCTTCATCGTAGATAGGACCTCTGTAAATTCTTGAAGCCATACCTACGTAACTACCCATTACATATACAGTGTGTTTACCACCGTTGTATTGATAAGTACCATCGCTGTATTTGCTGGTTGGATTCCAAATCATATCATTGCCATTTTCTGATTCTGGCAAATAGGAATCTTCACCAAACATGATGTTTAAACGTTCACCTGTTTCAAGGTTAATAGCGTAACCAGGGAAGTAAGAACGACCCATTTCAGTGTTGTCGTCTTCCCAACGGATAAAGCTACCATCTGAATTGTTGTAGATAGGTTTTTTACTGCTGTGGTAACGCATGTTGAATTTCTCCATTTTACCTTGGGTTAGGTTTTTATCTTCACCCATTTCTAATACCACACATTTAGTCCATAATCTGCAATCAGGGGTCATAACGATTTTAACACTGGCCAATTCTGAAATTGGATTATCTGCAATTTGAGAACCTTTCCAAGCTGGCCCGTAAATAACAGCGCCATTGCTTGAATTTGGACCTTCTGCTCTAGCACACAATGCATAAGGTGCAATACGTCTGTCCCAAATTTTTTCAAACACTTCATATGGGTCATAAGAATCAGGACCTGAGTGATTGATATCAAAGTCTGAATTAAAGTCATGACTGTATGGTTCAAAAGTAGAACTGTTTAAACCATTTGTACCTGAACGGATCCAGTTGAATGGACTAAAGTCGCCATCAATATCAGGCACTGCACTTAACCATCTCTTGTTATCGTCAGAGAAGTTTACACTGTAACCTAAGAAACCGTTACTGGTTTCACCATATGGGTTACGACCTGGAGCTGGCACTTGTTGAATTTCAACAGCAAGACCCCAATCTCTTAAGTTATTAATTGTTTTAACTGCGCCTTTGTATTTCACACGGCCTTGAACAGTTTCAATTCTGGTTTCAATGCTACCATCAGCGTATACTGATTCACCAGTAGTCGTATTGGTTAATACCCAATAGCTCTTAGCTGAAATCGAGTCTTGGTATTTGTTTAAACCTGAACCTTTTGCAGATACTTTGAAGCTATCAGGCTCAATGAATCTGAATTCGAAATTAGCATTAGGCACCAACAATGGATCTACTACTTTAATTTTAACTGGGCCTTTTCCACCTAAGTATACTGGCGCAGCTGTAGATTTGTTCGAAATGATTTCATCAATGGTTTCTTTAGTAAATTCTAAAGTTTGACCACCATTACCACGACCTGCAACTTGCTTTAAGATTGGTCCGTCACCATAGCCAGCACCTAAATCGCTACCAGCATATTCTGGCTTAGAACTGTGAGGGTAAGCACTGAATTTAACGGTGTTACGACCTGCTAAGTATTGAACTTCTTCTAATTTCAACAAGTCATTGGCTGGGTAACCATAAGCATAAACGATGTAGTTATAGGTTTTGAAGTTCACCAATTGCTTATTAGAACCCGATGCAAATGCATCTTCTTTAAGACTAAAGGTATGGGAAACACCTTGGTTACTTCCATTTACTTTAAGTTTAGGCACACTAGCAGAT
This sequence comes from Bacteroidota bacterium, assembly GCA_030832905.1. GTDB lineage: Bacteria > Bacteroidota > Bacteroidia > NS11-12g > UBA955 > JABMMZ01. Next base: position 1,163 of record JAURIG010000102.1, on the reverse strand, counting down.
ACATCAGGATCGTATTCGTAGTTGATCATGGTGCTAACGTTGTCTTTAACGTCGCATTGTAAAACCAATCTAGCTTTATCAATATCGTTTAATTCAGAGGTTGATACAGTACCATCTTTTAATTGGTAAACCATATAACCTTGGAAACGGTAGTTGATGACTTGATTCTTTTCGTTTTTGATGTCTTCTTTGTAGTTTTCGCTCGCATCAGTGTTTAAGAATTTCAAAACGATTTCATTTTCTAATTCTTGGTATTCTACTGTTGGAGGCTCAGGACCATCTGGTAAGTCAAATTTGTTGTTGAACAATTTTTGAGCTTTATCACTGGCCAATTTCAACAAGTTCAATGAACCAGTTGCACCACCTGAAGTTGTTCTTGCCCATACCACACCTACAGTTACGTTATTAACTGCACCTGGCAATAAGGTAAATGGACCCGCAGATTGCAAGAAACGACGGTCACCAGGTTGGTTACCAGAAGTTTTTTCAGTCCATTTAGGGTAAGAAGCAGTTGCTGGGTTGGTACCATCGTCAAACATGTATTTTGTACAAACTGTACCATTCACACCATTGCCACCATATTTCATACAAACACCATTCATCCACTTACCTTGTAATAAGTTGTAGAAGTCAATGGCATTGTCTGGGTTACCGTTAACAGGGTCACTGGTGTTGTTGTAGTATACAAAAGCACCCATACCCAATTCTATGCCGCTTGTATCTGTTGGACCTTGGAAAAAGTCAACGCCAATGCTAGGTGGGTTTTGTCCATATCCCAATACCCCTTCGTCGTTATCATCACCATTGTAGCAATAGCCTAAGCTTCTACCAACATCACAACCAACATAGTCATCAGAGTAGTTACCTAAGTCAGCATCCACCCATTCACCAAAGAAGGTTTGATCTAGAGCTTCAAAACCACGGTTAACAATCTTAGTTCTGTAGAAAGTCATGTTGTTAACTTCGTCATTGGTTTGGAAAGCAAACGCAGTGGTTTGTAATTCTAAGCCAATTGGAATACCGCCTGTTTCAGAGTGCACGTTACCACGGTCATTGTATACAAACCAAATCATTTGATCTGGTTGGTCTTTTGGCAGGTTCTTATCTGCAGATCTTGTAGGATCTAAGATTGGATAGTCACCAGCATATGGGTTGTAACCTGG
>JAURIG010000101.1 GCA_030832905.1 Bacteroidota bacterium | reverse complement strand
TTGCAATTTTTTCAGATGCTTCAAATAAAGTTATACTGCCAGGGGAATGCCCAGGAGTGAACAGGCATGTAAAAGTGTAATTGCCCAATTGAAAGTTAGAGCCAGCCTCAATGAAATGTTCAATGCTGACAATTTCTGGTAAATGTAATCCGTATAATACAGCAGAGGTAGAGGCCATATCCATAACAGCTTGTTCTAAGGCATGCGCATGAAGGCTTAATCCATAAGTTTCGACACAATAGGGATTGCCAAAAATATGGTCAATGTGACAATGGGTATTGATTAAATATTTAGGCATTAGTTGCTGCTGCTCTATGAATGCAGAGAATGCTTGTTGTTCACTTCCATGATACATGCCGGGATCAATGATCATACATTCTTTTTGCTCATTGTATACTATGTAGGTGTTTTCTGAAAAGGGGCCAAATGTGAAGCTTTTTACCTGTAACATGCTACAAAAATAATCCATTTAAGCGCTAGTATATAAAAGGCATCGTTTTAAATCTATAGGCCTATTGTTTTCTCCTTCACTTTGTTTATTTTCGCAAGCGAAATCAAAACAATGCCACAAGTTACATTTTCAAAAGACAAAAGACAATTTCACGTTGAGTTAAACCAACGTGTTAACGAGTATTTTAAAACCAAGCAATTAAGTCAAAGAGGCAACTCCAAATTGTTTTTTAAAGCCTTTTTTATGTTGGGTTCATTGTTTGCATTATGGGCAGTGCTTGTGTTTATGCAGCCTTTGGCGTTATGGGTCAATGTTTTACTGTTAATGGTGTTTGGTACCTTCATGGCTTTCATTGGTTTTAATGTTATGCATGACTCTTGCCATGGCGCTTTTTCAAACAATAGTGTGGTCAATGATATTTTTGGTTATAGCATGAATTTATTGGGTGCTGAATGTCGTTTTTGGAAGGTTAAACACAATGTTTTGCACCATACCTTTACGAATGTTGATGGGGTAGATGATGATATTTTTAAGCCACCATTTTTAAGAATGTCGCCGAACCAACCCTACCGTAAAATTCAAAAATACCAAGCTTGGTATATGATCTTCTTATACAGTATTTCAGTATTGTTTTGGGTATATTGGATGGATTTTGCCAAATACTTTACCAATAAAGTGCATACCACAGATTTGCCTAAAAAGAAACTGGCGGATCATGTGAGTTTTTGGGGCACCAAATTGTTTCACATAGGTTTTTACATCATTATCCCTGGAATGGTATTAGGTTTCAAAATGGCTTTTATCGGTTATTTTATTGCAATGCTGTCTTTGGGTATAGTGATTTCAATTGTATTTCAATTGGCTCACGTGGTTGAAGGGGCTGCATATGCGGATGCTCAAGCTACAGGTGTTGTTGATATTGATGAAGATTGGGCCATTTACCAAATGCAATCTACTTTTGATTTTTGCCCAGATAATGCTTTTTTAACTTGGTCTTTAGGCGGACTAAACTATCAAGTAGAGCACCATTTATTTCCTAAGGTAAGTCATGTGCATTATCCTGCGATTCGCAAAATAGTCATTGAAGTTGCTCAAAAATATGGCGTTCAACACAATGAGTTTAAAAGCTTTTGGTCTGCAGTTAAATCTCATTTTGGTATGATGCACCATTTAGGGGGCGTTCAATACGCTCAAGCAAGTGCTTAATGGATGACTTGGAATTTGGCATGCATTTGTTTGTTGCCAACGGTACTAATGCGTAAGATATAGAACCCACTCGGCAATTCACTCACGTCTATTCTTGAATACGTATCATAACTTTCAAGCTTGATGCTTATATTTTGACCTAATTGGTTGATGACTTCAAATTGAACTACATCATTATAGGCCAGAGGGATTTCTAATTGCTTTTGAGCTGGATTAGGGAACACTTGTATGGCTTGGCTCACTTGCAGCTCGTTTAGATTGTTTTTATGATTGTAGCGAATGCTATTGCTCTTTAAAAATTGCAAGCCACCTCTATTGCCAGCAATTAATATTTCAGGAATAGTGTCTCCATTAAAATCAGCCAAACAGCCAGAAATAAAACTACCAAAATCATTATGGTAGAATTTCTGAGCATTTAAGCCATGGATATAAGTACATGAATCCAATTGTTTAAAGGCATTATTTGGCTTGTTACCATCAATTTCATACAATCTAACGGAACCTACAGAATTACAAACAAGCAGTTCTAATATGCCATCGCCATTCATGTCAATAATACTTGGTTTTGAGTAGGTGTTTTTTTCGTAAATAGGATAGTAGCCTATTATGGCAAAAGTGTCGTCATAAACATATTGAAACCCAATTGAATCAAAGGCTTTTATCATGCCAAATTTATTGGTGTAAATGCTAAAGTTTGGATTGCTTAAACTACCAGTATTGCGGTAATAGGATAACATGCTATCGCTGCGACCAATAATTAAATCTTTCAAGCCATCGCCATTAATGTCTGCAACAGCGGGTGCACTAAAACCACCGATGTCAATGTTGAATCCAGGGAAGGAAGGGTTGGCATAAGTAAAACTAGGGCTGAGGGTGTTGTTAGTACCAGAGGTGTTTCTGTAAAATAATATTTCACCTTTATCATTGCCACAAACCAAATCTAATTTACCATCGTTGTCCATATCTGAAATAGCCGGATACAGTTTTTGAACCTTGTCTTTAAAGAGTTGGCCAAAGTCAGTATTGACTAATTTGAACTGAGCATTTTTGGCATTGCCAACATTCTCAAACAGGTATAATCTATCAGCAGTGTCTTTGCTTTTATAGGCATCTGCATTGGTTGCAGCAATTAAATCATTATCGCCATCGCGGTCCCAATCTGCGGCCGCCCAGTTGCTTTTGTTCCCTAAGTCTAACATGTCTGTCGTAAACAATGGGGTTTGTTGAGCAAATACAGGTGCTTTATCTATGCCAGTGTTTTTAAACCATCTGATCTGATTGGTTTCCTCAATGATATAAGCCGTACTAATGGAATTTGGGGCATACGCTAAATCGCGTTTGCCATCGTTGTCAAGGTCTAAGAAGTAGGCTGCTGGGTAAATAGACACATTGGCTCTATTGCTAGGACTCACATAATTAGTGTCATATACGTAGAAGGAATCATACTGCATGTAATTATTTGGTTTAGCATTGTATAACATCGTCATGTGCGAGCAACCTTCATTGCCAATCAATAAATCAATGTCATTGTCATTGTTGGCGTCAAATAATGTGATACTAGAACCATTGGTATGCCTTGGTCCATATAATCTATAATCGCTGTTTTTGGAGCAAGTGTTTAATAAATAACTGTTGCAATCATAGTCATTAAAGTAACCCCAGCACATGTCAACATGAAAAAATCTCATGGAGTCAGGCGGAAGGTTTAACTCTTTTTGGTAGTTCTGAAATAGATATATAGCACCACCCAAATTAGAGTAACTCATGATGTCCAAATCTCCATCAAAATCAATGTCGTAAATACCCGGCAAGTGAATAGATGGGGTCGATAAATTATTGTACTCAATAAACGAACCACTTGGGCTCATGTTGCGGTAAATCAAGGTAGGTAATTCTTGAAAAGTAGGGACACTGTTACTGGCTGTCAAATTTTTAAACACTACATAACCTTGTGGACCTGTGGTAAAGATGTCTTCATAACCATCGTTGTTAAAATCTCTCATCAACATCCAAGCAAAAGCTTTGAACTTTGGAAAGTATTGAGCGTAACGGTTGTCGAGTTCATATTTGAATTGACCCATACCGCCTTTATTGATCATAGTGCTAATGCTACCATCTAGTTTATCGTAAATAACAAGGTCTTTTTTACCATCTTTATTGAGGTCGCAGGCGCTAATTTGAGGGCAATGAAAACCACCGGTAAAAGCCATGGAAAGCGGTTGATTGCCACTGTTTAGAAAAGTTAAACTATCAGATTTGTAAAATCTAAACGGTTGAGCCATTAAAGGCATTGACAATAATAGCAATACAGTGAAGGTAAATTTTTGGTAATTATTAGTCATAATTCAAATATACATAAAAGACTCAAAAAAAATCACAAACGCTGCTTGGTTTCTGATTATATCTTATTTTTGTTGAAATGATTACTCTCCCGGAATTATATGAATTGTATGTGTCAAGCCAAGGGCAAGTTTTTACTGATACTAGACAAGTAAAAACCAATGCCATGTTTTTTGCCTTAAAAGGGGCTAATTTCAATGGCAATACCTTTGCGTTAAAAGCAATAGAAATGGGGGCGTCCTATGCCATAGTTGATGAACCTATTCAAGGGCATGAAAACATTATTCAAGTAGAAGATGTATTAAAAACGCTTCAAGATTTAGCACATTATCATCGTAAACAATTAGGCTTGCCAGTGATTGCAATTGGTGGTAGCAATGGTAAAACCACGACCAAAGAATTGTTGGTATCTATATTGACTCAGGCTAAAAAAGTGCATTTTACCCCAGGTAATTTTAATAACCACATAGGTCTCCCATTAACCATATTACAGGCCAATGCCGCTCACGAGTTAATAGTCTTGGAAATGGGGGCTAACAAAGCAGGAGACATGACAGAATTGTGTTTGATAGCGGAGCCTAATTATGGTATCATAACCAATATCGGAAAAGAACATTTAGAGGGATTTGGTGGCATTGAGGGTGTGGCAGCTTCAGAAGGAGAGTTGTTTGATTATTTGGCTTCAAGTAACGGACACGCTTTTGTCAATCAAGATGATGAATGGGTTAAAAAGTTAGCACAATCAATTCATTCTCAAAGCCCATATGCCATGAACGATGGCGTATTGCAATTAAAGCATCATGTGCCCAATATTGTTTTTGACTACCAATCTGTTAAGATAGCATCACCCTTAATGGGCTTGCATAATTTTCAAAACATAAGAGCTTGTGTTGAAATTGCGAGAACCATAGGTTTAAATCCTTTGCAAATACAAGCAGGCATTCAAGCCTATGTCCCACAGAATAACCGTTCTCAATGGGTAAAAGGGGAAGCTAATAATACCATTTTACTGGATGCCTATAATGCGAATCCCAGTAGTGTAGAAATGGCACTCAAAACCTTTGCAGCAATGCCAGGGAGTAAATGGGTCTTATTGGGAGATATGTTCGAATTGGGGGCTTATGAAGCTTCAGAACACCAAGCCATTTGTGATTTGGCCTTTAGCTTATCTTTTGAGCATATAGTCTTAGTCGGAAAAGCCTTTGCCAAGGTGCATTTGCCTCATTCAAATATGAAACAATTTGAATCTGTTGACCAAGCTCAAGTTTATATTAATGAGCAAAAGCCTAGTAATCAGTTGGTGTTAATAAAAGGGTCTAGAGGAATGAAGATGGAATTGTTCAAAGACTTGTTTTAGTCTTCGTAATCTTCATCAGGTTTATCTTTGCTGTATTGATCGTCTTCGTCATCGTCGTTGCTGTCGTCGCCGCTTGCGTCCGGCATCTGAACCAGCTCCGGCTGGTGTCCATAGTCCAGCACCACGCCCC
>JAURIG010000100.1 GCA_030832905.1 Bacteroidota bacterium | reverse complement strand
TCGCTACATCAACAGTACATGTTGTTATCGTATGTCCCAATGCTTGAAGAGATTGTTTTAAGGCGTCTAAGCGTTCAGGATGCACATCTGCAGCCATTACTTTACAGCCTTCTGCTGCAAACAATTGACAAATGGCTTTTCCTAATCCGGCGCCTGCGCCAGTAACAATGGCGGTTTTGTTTTGAAGTTTCATAGTTTTGATGGTTTTATTGTGTTCGAACTTAGGGCTTATTCTACAAGGTTTGACTGATGCTTATCAGTATTGGTGTTTTTTTTAGGATTTAATATCCAGTAAATAACACCACTGAGAATGGCAGCAAAGAAGCACCATGTACTTGGTAAGGCTTGTTTGAAAAACACAAAGGCCAAAATGAAGGCCAACAAGTTAATATAGGCAAAGGCTCTAACTGGTTTGTAGCTAGCTAAAAACATCGGCAATAAGGTGCAAATGACATAGAACAAGGCATGTAAATCAGATAAAAAAGGCTGAGTACTGGCTTGTAATAAAATGTAGTCAATGTGAAAATTTGATACATAGGCCATGGGTTGTCTGTATGCAATGCTGAACAATGAACTAATCCCTATTACTATACCTAATAACAACAAATACCATTGCACCTGTTTTTTATTTTTATCTGTTTCCATGGCCATCATAGACCAAGGTAAAAATATGGGCCATATAGACCAAGCAAAGATTAAAAATATCAGCGTAAAGGGCGCCCTAAAAAAGAAGTATTCTTGGTGGTTGAAACTTAACCAGATAAAACCTTCGCACAATTGTTGTACAGCAAATAAAAAAGGTATACTGGCAAATACTTTTTGATGAGGCTTTGGTTGAGATCTGAGTGTTGCATAACCAATGCCACCAATAACAGTTGCAGCTGTAAAGCTTGCGCTTGCAGAGAAACACATAGTTTTTAATTTTAATCAAAGATAAACATCTTTGTCATGATATCTATCAATCTTTAAAAGTAAATAGCGAATTGTCAAATAAAATGTCTTAAGTTTGAATAACCCGTTCTACTATGGCCTTTTCAAACGCTGAATCAATTCACAAAACACCTTTTCGCCAAAATCATTGGCAACAGGGGTTTTTGCTCTTGTTTGTAGGGGTTTGGATCGGCACTTTAATTGGCACATCAGACCTTAACAATTGGTTGCTTGAAAACACATTGCCCATAGTTTTCATGTTGCTTTTAATTATTACCAATAAACGATTTCAGTTCAGTGATTTGTCGTGTTTGTTGTTGTGTCTGTATTTGTGTTTGCATGTATATGGTTCAAAATACACTTACGCAGAAAATCCCTTTGGCTTTTGGTTGCAAGAACAATTTCATACCAGTCGCAACCATTATGATAGAATAGTGCATTTTAGTTTTGGTTTTGTGTTGGCTTACCCCATGCGCGAATTATTTATTTCTTGTTGGCAATTGCCCAAACGTTTGTCTTGGATCATACCCATTGAAATCACAATTTCTATTAGTGGCATGTATGAACTCATTGAGTGGGCTGTGGCCGATGTGTTTTTTAAAGCCCAGGGCGTTGCTTATTTGGGCATTCAGGGCGATGTTTGGGATGCTCAAAAGGATATGTTTGTGGCCTTTTTAGGGGCTTTTATTGGCTCTAGTATCATTAGTTTGATTCAATATAAAAGACAAAGTATACAGTAGTTCTTAAGGTAAATCAGTTTCGGTTTCTGTTGGAATTAGATATTGTCAAAAACAATATAGTTATTGATAATATTAGAAATATTTATAAGTCAAACACAATAATTTCGCAACCATAAAACAATAAACAACAATGCCTATGAAACAATTCTTATTAAGCACATGCTTGGTGGTAATGACCCAAGCAATGGCACAAGACGCACATGGAGACATTAGCAAATGTCCTTTCCATCAGGCTGCTGCAGCTAGTATTGAAGCTTCACATGATGCAATGCAAAGCGCAGCCACAAAAACACCAACTAAGAATGAAGATTGGTGGCCGAATCAATTAGACTTATCTGTGTTAAGACAACAATCAGAATTGTCTAATCCTATGGGAGCTGGTTTTGATTATGCAAAGGCCTTTAGTAGTTTGGATTATCAAGCACTGAAATCAGATATCCAAATGGTTTTGACCCAATCACAAGATTGGTGGCCTGCAGATTTTGGCAACTATGGTCCTTTGTTTATTCGTATGGCTTGGCACAGTGCCGGTACATACAGAACAGGCGATGGTAGAGGTGGTTCTTGTGCTGGTCAACAAAGATTTGCACCTTTAAACAGCTGGCCAGATAACGCCAATTTAGATAAAGCCCGCAGATTGTTATGGCCGATTAAACAAAAATACGGCAGTAAAATTTCATGGGCAGATTTAATGGTTTTAGCTGGCAATGTGGCTTTGGAATCTATGGGTTTTAAAACCTTTGGTTTTTCTGCTGGTAGAGTAGATGTTTGGGAACCAGAAAACCATGTGTATTGGGGGGCTGAAAAGAAGTGGTTAGATGACCAACGTTACAAAGAGGGCAGACAACATTGGAAAATCCACTTGCTGCAACTCAAATGGGTTTGATTTATGTTAATCCTGAGGGCCCTAATGGCAACCCTGATCCTGTTTTGGCGGCTAAAGATATTCGCGAAACATTTGGCAGAATGGGTATGAATGATGAAGAAACAGTGGCTTTGATTGCCGGTGGTCATACCTTGGGTAAAACCCATGGTGCTGGCCCTGCAAAACATGTTGGTCCTGAGCCTGAAGCTGCAAGTATTGAGCAACAGGGTTTTGGTTGGAAGAGTGATTACAAATCAGGTAAAGGCAAAGATGCTATTACTTCTGGTTTGGAAGTAACTTGGACGCCTACTCCTACAATGTGGAGTCATGCCTTTTTTAAATTGTTATACGATAATGAATGGGTTTTGGTAAAGAGTCCTGCAGGTGCTCAACAGTGGGTGGCTAAGCAAGCGGATTCGATTATTCCTGATGCATTTGATCCGACTAAACGCCATTTACCTACCATGTTGACTACAGATTTGTCTTTGAGATTTGATCCTGAGTACGGCAAGATTTCAAAGCGTTTTAAAGATGATCCTAAGGCGTTTGATGATGCTTTTGCTAGAGCTTGGTTTAAGTTAACCCACAGAGATATGGGTCCTAAAACTTTATACATGGGCCCAGAAGCACCTAAAGAGGATTTGATTTGGCAAGATCCTATTCCTGCACTGAACCATGATTTGATTGACAGCAAAGACATTGCAGATTTGTTTACTCAAATTTTGAATTCAGGCATTAGCACAAGAGATTTATTATATACTGCTTGGTCTTCAGCATCTACTTTTAGAGGTTCTGATAAGCGCGGTGGTGCCAATGGTGCCCGCATTCAATTGCTGCCTCAAAAGCAGTGGGAGATTAACCAGCCTGTTCAATTAGATCAGGTGCTCAAAACCTTGGGTGTTATTCAAAAACAATTTAATGCCAAGCAGACGACTAAGAAGGTATCTATGGCGGATTTGATTGTATTGGGTGGTTGTATAGCACTTGAACAGTCTGCGAAAGCTGCTGGGTATACCATTAAAGTGCCTTTTACACCAGGTAGAATGGATGCGACTCAAACACAAACTGATGTTAAATCTATTGCTGTTTTAGAGCCTGTAACAGATGGTTTTAGAAATTATACTAAAACAAATTACAGCATGCCGGCTGAGGTTTTATTAGTAGACAAAGCCCAATTGTTGAAATTAACTGCCCCTGAAATGACAGTTTTAGTGGGTGGAATGAGGGCATTGGATTTGAACTATAACCATTCTAAGGTGGGGGTTTTAACGGAGCAACCAGGCAAATTGAACAATGCGTTTTTTGTGAACTTATTAGACATGAATACCGAATGGACTGCCGCTGCCGGACAAACCGATTTGTTTGAGGGGAGAGACCGTAAAACCAATGCGGTTAAATGGACTGCTTCGAGAGTTGATTTGGTGTTTGGTTCTAATTCAGAATTGAGAGCGCTTGCTGAAGTGTATGCGAGTGCAGATGCGAATGAAAAATTTGTCCAAGAGTTTGTAAAAGTTTGGACTAAAATTATGAATGCAGATAGATTCGATTTGAAGTAATTTTTATTTGATTTAAAGGAGCCCGATCAATCGGGCTTTTTTTTGCCTTAAGCTTTTTTGAAGTGGCAGAAGATAAAATCTTGAATGGTGCCAAAAGGGGTTTTATGCAGATGCCTTGAACAGCCAGCATTGGTATACCCGATTGCTGAGAAGGTTTTTGGGAGGCTGTTTTCGTCGTATTGGTGAATGTTAATGCCACTGCATTTGATGGGCCCATCAACTGAAAACGTGCCTATAATGAGGTGTTCAGCATTGGCGTTTTGAACTTTTGTTAAGTATTGTTTGATGGCGTCGCTTTCAGTTTGAAAATGAAAGGCTGCTCGATCGTGCCATACCTGATAAGTGGTTTCAGGTTCAAAATCTAAAATATCGGATACTATCCATTGGACTAAATGGGCTTCATTTCCCAATCTGCTTTTAGCCTTTTCAATAGCACTTGGACTGATGTCTAACACGGTAAGATTGGTATAACCCAGCTTTAAGAGGTGGTCTACTAAGTTAGAGTCTCCACCGCCAATATCAATTATAGCAGCATCTTTCTGAAGGTCCAATGCTTTGATTAAGTCTAAAGACAGTTCAGGCACAGCTTGAGTCCAACTCACTTCATTAGCCGATTTGGTTTGATAAATGGTTTCCCAATGTTGTTTTGAATCAAAAGACATGGTACAAAATTAGTCTAGCAAATTTGGACATTTGGTGATTAATGTTACAGTGTCTAGGGTTTAGGGGATTGGGTATAGGGTATAGTTGGAATTAGTTAATTGTGTTTGGTGTGTTCTTCACACCAAACGAGAATAGTGATATCGGTTGGTGTTAGCATCGTCTCGAGGGTGTTCTCACCCTCGAGTAGAATTATGAGAGAAGGGTATAGGGTCTAGGGGATAGGGGATAGTCCTCCTTCTTTGTATACACAAATTCGGAGAAAACATTGAGAGCGGGTGCGTTGGTATTAGTCTTCGCTTTCACATTCACTCTCACTCTCACACTAGTATCGTCTCGAGGGTGTTCTTCACCCTCGAGCATAAAAATACCTAATTATGTTTTATGTTAATATACTTGAAGAAAGAATACCTGATAACATTAATTGCGGTAAAAAATTGTTAAAAAGACAGTAATGGTATATTTGTTTTATGAATAATTTAAAGTTAGTAAATTTAATTATTTTGACTGTTATTGGAATGCTTGCAGGTTGCAAGAAAGATGACGCTTCTTCAACACAAGCCAACTATTATGTTAAATACACTGTAGTCAGCAATTCTGCTCCATATATTGGCGTAAAATTGAAAACAAATATCAACAATGAGAGTAATTTAATTGTTGAAAGGCTTATTGGTACAGGAAATTGGGAGTATATCGTTGGACCAGTAAATAAAGATTTTAAAGCTTCCTTATCAGTTGTAAAAGATGGTTGGACAGGTCAAGTTGAAAACCATTTAAAAATAAACTTATCAATTGCTGTCAGTAAAGACAATGCACCTTTTGTGATTAAAGTGTTTGATGATTCTG